>NZ_JAVJQP010000151.1:0-26658 GCF_040218875.1 Coleofasciculus sp. D1-CHI-01 | reverse complement strand
TGGGCAATGGTTTCAAGCCTCTGTCGAGGGAAAATTTGGCGCTGGCGGAGGCACAAATTCCAGGGTTTTGACGGTTATGATGTAAAAACCTTGCACTTGTTGGGTAGGAAAATGGCTTAAAACCCTTATCTGGTCTAGCTTTCACACTCATGCAGCAAGCCCTAGTTAAACAAGGTGATATCTATTGGGTGGATTTAGGAGATCCGGTTGGCTCGGCTCCTGGCTTTCTCCATCCTCATGTGGTGATCCAAAATGATGCTTTTAACCAAAGCCAAATCAGAACCATTGTGGTTTGCGCCTTAACATCCAATCTGAAGCGAGCCTCTGCACCCGGAAATGTGCTTCTGGAACCAAAAGAAGCAAACCTACCGAAGCAAAGCGTGGTCAATATTTCCCAAGTCTTTACAGTTGACAGGAGCCAACTGGCTGAAAAAATTGGCACTCTGTCGCCCAGACGAGTTCGTCAGATTCTAGATGGTTTGCAATTGTTACTGGAGCCTTATGAATTTGATGAGTGGGAAGATTGATTTGCAAGCATTCTGAACTTACTTTATCTTTTAGACAGATTGTAGTTCGACAGTCAAGTAAGCGTAACTTTTGCATTTTGTCAATATAAATATACCTGGTAGGGGCGACCCGCTTGCATTAATTAACAATTGTAGTCCACTCAATTTGATCGGGTCGCCCTCTCCTCTCAGCTCAGATGTAAGCAAGTGTTTCAGGAAGGGAGAAACCGCGATCGCGAGGAGGCTCTCCTCTGCTCCTGGTGGTCTGTCAAGCATATCCAAATCGGGAAAGAATTAATCAAACTTCACATTTTACTCCATAAAAGTAAACTTACGTATCATTCCCTTGTCCTTTCAATCAAAGGTGCTAAAGTAGAACTATGAAGCAAATAAAGCTTCATCAGACAGATACAAAAGCAACGTTTAGATTCAAAAGAAGAGGTAAAAACGCTGGCTAAATCAATAAATCTGTCTCATCTAAAAACAACAGCAGCAAACCATTTGAACGCTGATATTTCCTAAGCTAGTCAATGGGGAGCAAGGCAACTGAAACTTGAATTCAGTGCAACTCCACAGAGAATCATCAAAAGAAGGAAATCACTCAGCTAGTAGAACTGAAATGCTGCTGTTGTTTTAGCATTAATTAGCCAAATAATAGGAGAGGGCGACCCGACCCAATTGAATGTATGGGAGTTTTTCATTGATGCCAGCGGGTCGCCCCTACAGATGGTTAATCCTGGATTTGTCACCAGAAATGTGATCGCCTTTGGCGCTGAGCTTCGCTCAATCGCACTTCGGGGAACCTCCAGCTAGATGAAACCCGCGCAGGCAGGTTTAGTTTGTGTAGCTGCGGTTTCTAACCGCCCCGTTCTATCATATCCGGTTCAACTCCTTAATGGGTTTGAGCCTTCAGCCGAATATTCATCTCCTGACTCACGGCAACTTCACGATTTTGTCGCACCGGAATCTCAATAATAAACTCTGTACCTTGTCCAGGAGTAGAGTGACATTGCAAAATTCCCTTATGCTTATCCACGACAATCTGATAACTAATCGAAAGCCCCAATCCTGTCCCCTTCCCAATCGGCTTAGTCGTAAAAAACGGATCAAATAACTTTAACTTCACATCATCCGTCATCCCTGATCCATTATCACTAATTCTCACCCGCACATAATCAGCCGATGGCGCTTCTGACTGAATCCGAATCATCGGCGAAAAATTTGTCTCATTCCGGGCGACAACTTCCTCTAACGCATCAATTGCATTACCCAGGAGATTCATAAACACTTGATTAAGCTGCGACGGATAGCACTTAACTAAGGGCAACTCCCCATACTCTTTGACTAATTCAATCTCTGGGTTGTGACCATTCCCTTTTAGCCGATTCCGCAATAATAGTAACGTACTCTCCATCCCCTCATGAATATCCATCGGTTGCATTTGGGCTTGATCCAAACGCGAGAAATTCCGCAAACTCAACACTAAATGACGAATCCGTTCCGCCCCAATCTCCATGGAACCCAGAGTTTTAGGCAAGTCTTTGAGGAGAAACTCTAATTCAATTGCTTGGGCATGATCTTGAATTTCAGGTGCGGGTTCAGGATAATACTCTTGATACAACCGCAGCATTTCTAATAAATCTTCGGTGTATTCTTTGGCATAGTGGAGATTACCGTAAATAAAACTGGTGGGATTATTAATTTCATGGGCTACCCCGGCGACTAATGTCCCTAATGTAGACATTTTTTCTGTCTGCACTAACTGCGCTTGATAGGCTTTTAAATCATGCAACGCTTGCTTCAGTTGTTCCGCTTGCGCGGTGGCTAACGCGGCGGTTGTGCGACTATGGGCATACAGTTCAGCTTGATCAATGGCACTCGATAGTTGATCAACTACCGAAACAATTAATTCAACCTCCTGTTCACTCCAGTAGCGACTCTCCTGATAATGTTCACAAACCACCACGCCAATTTTATTGCTGCGAGTATGTAGGGGTACAATGAGTAAGGCTTGCAGTCCATCATCCAGTAAGCGATCGCGACTCTTACTATCAAGCTGACTATCGTTAGCAATATCGTCAATCCGTAGCAACGATTGCTGCTGAATTATTGACGGGAAATCCGGCAAAAGTTCGTCTGCTGTATTCCATTGCACTCCCCCATTCTCACTCAACTCTCCTGCCACTTCCATGGGTTCAAAGCGAGGAGGACTACTGTTGGGATGATACCACAAAAACTGGCAGCGATCGATATGTAATAAACTACAAATTTCACTCACTGCCGTCTTCAAAATCTGTTCTAATTCCAAAGAACTGCGAATTTGACTCGACAAGCGACGCTTCAACAGTTTTTCTTGATCTTGTAACTCGCGAAATTGGGCTTCGGCTTGCAATAATTGGTCTTGAGTGCGTTGTAACTTTTCATTCGTCGTCACCAGTTGCGCCATCGCCGCTTCTAATTCACGGGACTTTTGTTCCAGTTGGCAGTTATATTGAATCGATTGGGACACCTCTGCCAGCATATCAATGACCACGGGTGAGATCTGATTACTTAACTTTTCAATTCCCAACCAAGGCTGAGGTTTAAGGCGTCCGACACTGGTAAAGACAATTTCAAATTGACCACCCTCCAAAATCTTACCAATCCGGCAATGTTTGCTGACATGGTTATTTGTCTCAATCCGAATCTTCCCTCCCGGCGCTGCAAACGTTTGCCCATACGCCGCTTCTCGCACTGATTCCACATAAAAGCTACCTGCTTTTTCTACGGCTTGTTTCCAGAGATAGACCTGGGTATACGCCGACTCAATCGGATCACTGGTCACCCGTTCTTGACCATAACGTGCCTGAAAATTCTGGACAAATTCGCGGTTTTTCGGGGTATTAATACTCTGAAAATAACTCCAACTGGCGTAATGACCCGCCGCGATCCTTCCGCCAATTCGCCGTAGTTCTTCTTCAGCGATACTCACCGCTAAGATAGGAATATCCGCTGCCGTGATTCCGGCTTCTTGATACTGTTGATAAAAAGCTAAATTACTGTCCCCATTCAGGGTATTAAAGACCACATCCGGTTTAGCTTCTTTAATTCTAGCGATCAAATCACCAAACTCGGTCATCCCTAAGGGAACATACTCTTCCCCGGCTAAACTCCCCCCTTGCTGTTTAAGCTGCGCCTTAATTAACTTGTTCGCAGTTCGGGGAAAAACATAATCAGATCCAATCAGATAAAAGCGTTTTCCCTTATGGTTCAACAACCAATCCACCGCTGGACCGACTTGTTGATTCGGACAAATCCCCGTATAAAAAATGTGGCGAGAACATTCGAGTCCTTCATATTCAACCGGATACCACATCAGGGCATTAAGTTCTTCTAAGATGGGTAAAACCGCCTTGCGACTTGCAGAAGTCCACCCGCCAAAGATTGTGGCAACCTGATCCTTTTCGATCAACTTTCTGGCTTTGATCGCAAACGTCGCCGATTCCGATGCGCCATCTTCGATCACGGGTTCTATCTGATGTCCTAAGACACCACCCCCTTGATTAATTTCCGCGATCGCCATCAGTTCCGCATCCTTTAATGAGGCTTCGCTAATCGCCATCGTGCCGCTTAAAGAATGTAAAATACCAACACGGATCGTCGTACCAGATCTGATCACTGACTGGTTGAATTCGCTCATTACTGATGTTCCCGAAATGTTATCCCGTTAAGTGCCTCTCTACTGTCCAATAATCCTTTAAACGTTGCTTTTTGTTGTTGACGTGATCAATTAATCATTCTATGACCATCTGGATTAATTATTCTGTTTAAGATTTCTCAATTCTTCCCTGTTTAATTAAAACCTGGGGAAGTGACAAAAGCAAACACCCTGAGCGCGAATCCCTGGTATTCAATGAAGCTGCATAAAGCAATGATAGGTCAAATGCACGATTGAGGCAAATGCTAAACATTTGACTATTGCTTTTCACAATGTCCCTTTGAATACTAACCTACTGTACTGATGGAGAATTGTATCGATTTTTACCTTTAATTAAATCGGTGACAATTCTAATTATTCGTTACCAAAACTTTACATTTTCCCCGTTCCCTGTTCCCCGTTCCCCGTTCCCTGTTCCCCGTTCCCCGTTCCCTGTTCCCTGTTCCCTGTTCCCTGTTCCCTGTAACTAATGCAAAACTTCCTCAATCTGGTGCTGACTCCACAAGTCTTGATAAAGCCCTGGACGTTGGATCAGTTCAGTGTGAGTCCCGATTTGCACAATCTTTCCAGCGTCCATGACAAAAATCCGATCAGCGGTAGCGGCGGCTGAGAGTTGGTGGGAGATGAAAATCACCGTTTTGCGGTTCACGCCTGTGGAAAGATTTGCCAAAATTTGGGTTGCTGTCTGATTATCCACACTAGAGAGGGCGTCATCTAAAATCAGAATCGGCGCATCCATCACTAAAGCCCTAGCTAAGGCGATTCGCTGACGCTGACCGCCAGACAGAGTAATTCCCCGTTCTCCCACCATTGTTTCATACTGTTGGGGAAAATTGAGAACTTCGGAGTGAATTTGGGCTTGTTTAGCCGCCTGTTCTATCTCCGGCTTTTCGCTTCCCGGTGCGCCGTAACCAATGTTATTTTTTAGGCGAGTACTAAATAAAAAGCTATCTTGGGGAACGTAGGCGATCGCGGATCTTAAATCGGGTAAGCGTATCTTCGTAACATCGGAGCTATCCAGAAATAACTGATTCGGGGCAATATCCAACAGGCGAGGCAAAACATTTGCCAGGGTTGATTTTCCTGAACCAATCGCACCGACAATTGCCACTGTTTCACCGGGATGAATATGAAAGTCAACGGCTTGCAGGGCGGGAGTTTTGGCATCAGGGAATGTATAGCTCAGGTTATCGGCTTTCAACTCCCCCTGAATCGGTTGTGGAAGCGCCATCGCATCGGGGGCATTTTTAATTTTAGGTTCAATAGTCAAAATTGACTCCACTCGGTCAATACTCACCTCACCCCGTTGATAGGTAGTAATCGTGAATCCGAGTAAGGCGGTGGGGAAAACTAAGCGTTCCGCATAAAGAATCAGGGCGACAAAATCTCCTATCGTAATCGCCCCCCTCGCGATCTCACCCGCTCCAAACCACATCAACAGGAGTAAGCTGATATAGGATAGGGCTTCAATCACCGGAAACAGGACATTCCGAGTGCTGGCTAATCCTAGATTTGCCGATAAAAGTCGTTGGTTCAAACCCCGGAAGGCACGCCGTTCATTGTCTTCCTGGGCGTAAATTTTAATCAGGGAGATACCACTCATATCTTCCTGAACCAATTCGCTGAGGTTAGAGAGTTCTTCCTGAACCGCCTGTTGTTGGGTACGCAGCTTATCACTAAACAGGCGCACTGTGATCAACATAACTGGATAAACCGCCAGCGCCAAGAACGTCAGCCGCCACTCAATCGACATCATCACAGGTAGCGTCAAGCCGTAGGCAAAGACAATATTGGCTAAACTCAACACCGCAAACCCGACAAGGCGGCGGATATTGTCCACATCACTCGTGGCGCGGTTAATCAAATCCCCGGCTGTATTCGTAGAGAAATAAGACGGTTCTAGGGTAAGCAGATGCTGAAAAATCTTTTGCTTGAGGTCAAATTCTACCTGACGCCCCACCCCAAAGATGAAAATACGTGACGCCATGCGAATCGCCCACATCAAGGATGCCAGGATAAAGATTAGCCCGACTAACCGTAACACCTGATCAAAGGCGAAGGCGATGCGGAGTTCCTCAATACTATCCCGAATCAAGAGGGGAATATAGACTCCCACAGCATTGACAATCAGTAGAGCCAGGATGCCTAATGATACCTGAGTGGTATGAGGGCGCAGATAGCCCAATAATTTTTGGATACGAGAATTAGCCATGTAACAAATCCTAACAATTTTTCGGCACCGACAATGGCTGATTTCTCGCGTTTAGGTTCCCAAAAAGGGGGAGATGGGGCAGCAGGGGGAGCAGTAGGGGTTTGGTCTCCAAACCCCTTTTCTTATGTAGGGGGAGATGGGGGAGATGAGGGAGATGGGGAAGATGAGGGAGATGGGAGACAAAATTTTTATAGCCCATTGCCTGTTCCCTGTTCCCTGTTCCCTGTTCCCTGTTATTCCTGACAAATGACAAATTACAAATGACAAATGACAAATCAAGAAACCACTTGATAATTAAAACTCAAGGTTGCCCAAGCATTCACATCTAATGCATATACATCAGAACCGATACCCAACTTATCTGGAGTAATGTTACTCGCCTGATGCAAGTCTTGTAGAATCGCCCGTGTGACTTCCAGGGGATTAAACAAATCACCAACTCGTTCTCCCTCTCCCTTGGGACGCATTGCTGCTTCTAATGCTGCGATCGCACCTTTGAACGGAGAAGGGCTGCAAATCAGTTGAATTTCCGCCACACCCACAGGACCGGGAATCATCCAATTAAAGGATGCCGAAGGTTGGGGCAGAATCAGAGTTTCCCCAGGTTTGATCGCACCACTAATCAACGGTGGATTTTGCTCTGACTCCAATCCTTCGGGGGAAGGGAGTTGTTGATAAAACGCGATCGCACCACCGCTACTTTCCAAACCCAACACCATGAAATACAAAGGGCGATCGCTATAATTTTCTACGCGATACTGCACCCGACTACCAATGGGTAACTTGGGCATTGTTGCTGATCCCACCGAGGGCGATGTCTTACTCGCATTGTTCTTCGTTTTATTGGTAGCGAACCTCCCAGACGTGCGCCAGGTTTCCCGTTGGATAATTGTCTTAGTTTCCGGGGCAATCATTTCCAGCGATGCCCGAATCCCCAGGCGCGATGACCCTTCATTCGCGGTCAACCGCAGCCATTTCATTGCCAATAAGGTTTTAAATTTGGGATTTAAGCGATTCACTGCTGATTTAACTGCCTCAGCCTCCTCGCCTAGACTATTAGGAATTGGGTTCCGGGCAAGGGAAAAGAGTCCATAGCCTCCTTTAAACTTCGGTTCTGACGTTTCTGTTGCCTGTTTTTTTCCTCTGCCAAACACATAATCTGTTGCTTGTTCCCCAGCAACTACAACGGATGACACTGAAGGAATACTCGCAAAGGCACTGGTTGCATCCACCCGTTCAATGCGTTCTAAGTGAGTATCCAGGGCAATCGTTAAACCCATATTTCGGGGTAAAACTCTAATCCGTTCGCGTACCCGTTGACCCACTTGCGGTTGCACTTTTTCCCCGCCATTGCCACTCAGTATACGTGCCTTGGCGGTTAACCCGTCTTTGGATCGCAGTTGGAGTTGAACCGATTTAGGGACAGGTTGGGCGGGGTTATCCGTAGCTGAGGAATTTTCGGGCGGCGACGACGATAAACTCAGCGATTCCCCATCGAGCAACTCTAGAACCGAATTGGGACTATAGTACTCCAGCACAGGTGCCGGTAATCCCGCTAACCATAGCTGTGCCACTTTGCCATTCTCTTCAATCCCCCTGACAACTCCATCTGCCCCCAAGGGAGGATTGGGGGATAAGTAATAGGCAAGCAAGGAATTTTGGCTCTTTTGACCCGTTAACTGAGGCTGTTGATCATTACCCGCGAATTGATTAATCATCCCAGTGGTGCGACTGACGCTAATCTGAACACTGGTTGCAGCAGTGGCTTGCCAAAGATGCTGAGTCAGAGCATAGGTGAATAAACCCGCGCTAAAGCCATTCCACTGCGCCTCGGTTGCGGGTTGAGACGAACCCGCCGCCGTTAACACCAATCCTGGCATTTGCATGGATTTATCCCAGGATTTCCAGGGTTTGGATGAGGCTTTGATCCGCGACACCAGTTGTTCTTGAAACGCCAGTTCGTCGGGATTAGGCGCTAGGGCGGGTTGGCGGGGAGAAGAGCGGACTTTTAGACTGCCTTTGAGGATATTCACCGCTTGCGTATGACTGGTATCAAGGACTGTTGTCACCTGATCCGTGGCTAGCGATCGCAACAGCAATGCCAAGGTTTCTGCTAAAAAATCATTAGCAGCAGGTTCGCCTTTTGTGGGTAAAATCCCATCAACGGGTACAAAACTGTTTTGCCAGCGCACCGCCGAGGCTACGGTTTCATCTTGCTGAGGCATCTGCACTTGGCTACCGTAACCACTAAAGTGGAAGACAACCACATCACCCGCCTCGGCTTGCTTGGTCAAATGTTCAATAAACGTGGTTTCAATCGTCTCGCGAGTGGCTTGGCTATTCGTCAGCGTCACGATATCGTTCGCCTGGAACCCAAACCGATGAATTAACAGTTCTCGTTGCAACTCTACATCCGTTACGCACCCCGCCAACGCTGTCGTGCGCGGATACTCATTGATCCCCACCAGAAGTGCCAACTTACGTCCACCGGGTTGTGCCAGCACCTGAAAATAACGCTCCAACAAAGGCACGGCTAAACTTTTATCACCAAGGAGTGATAGTACCGTTTCACTGACTCCCAGTGCCGCTAGACCCCAGCCAGCTTTTTGCAGGAAAGTCCGCCGATTCAGTCCCATATTAGCCATCTACGCTGTTAATCTCAGCTATCAGCCTACCAGGAATAGGTTAGCGTGTTGTTATAAAGTTTTGAGTGTTGAAGTGTGTAGGGGCGGGTTTTACCGATAACGCTTAGGAGAAAACCCTAATTTCACTAAACCCGCCCCGGCTAAGAGTTGAGTTTACTACCCCATCTCCCCCATCTCCCCCATCTCCCCCATCTCCCCCATCTCCCCCATCTCCCCCATCTCCCCCATCTCCCCCATCTCCCTCATCTCCCCCATCTCCCCCATCTCCCCCATCTCCCCCATCTCCCCCATCTCCCTTATCTCCCCCATCTCCCTCATCTCCCCCATCTCCCCCATCTCCCCCATCTCCCTCATCTCCCTCATCTCCCTCCGCCCCTCCGCTCATACCTGTGGCGTCTTTCCCGACGACTGCTCCGAGTTGAGATTCAGAAAGAGGCGAATGCAGTGAGCCACTTTTTTGTAGTCCCAGAATGGATCAGCATCGGGAGTGATAGCAAGATGTTTACCCGAATTCAAAACCAGAGCCACTCGCTCTATCTGGCGATCTTTGGCATCTCTAATCGTTTCTATCGTCACATCAACAATCTCGGCAAGAGGGAGTTCTATGGTTGTACCCCTGAGCAAACCCCGTTGCTTGAGCATCATGCGATCGCGCACTTTATCAAAGCTCAAGGTAACGACTTTCCCTTTACGCACCGCCACGAACAATCCCACCCCAATCAATAAACTGCCAAACAGATAACTAAACCAGCGATCGTCTTGCTGCACGTTCAGGGATACCTGGTCTTGATTCATAATAAAGGTATTAATTTGGGAAGCAATCGATTCTTGCTGATTACTATCGGAACTATAATCCGACGTTACGGGAATTGCTCCGCTCCCCGTTATGAGGACAACCCGATAAGTATCATCACTCTCATTCCTGGGATTGATCTCAATGCTGGCATCTCGTAAACTCTCTAAAGGAATAGTTCTCACCTCAGCTCCGACTAACCGGGAGTTGACCAATTCACAACTGCCCGTTTGTCCAGTTCGCTGACAGGTTAGGGCTGACCCGCCTTGAAAGGCAATTACCCCTAGCCCAACGGCGGCGAGAATACTACTCAAAAGCCACAGCAACAGAGGTCGATGGCGGATGGTCAGCTTGATGCGATTGTATTCTACGATATCCATTCGTTTTTTGCCTTTACCCTGAATTAGCCAATGAGCCGACTAATTTTTCTTTAGATAATGTCTAGGATATCTTGACTACAGATATTTTAAGTTAAAACAAAATAAATCTTAATTGTTTACTTGTTCCCAAAAACAGAGAACAAGTCAGCATTATTTTTTGTTTTTATTTATGCTTCATATGCTTCATGATCAATAAATAGTATAATTATTAATTAATAAATGACCAATGAAAAATTGCCCTTGTGTCAGAATAAGGTAACGTCTTGGATTTACGGTAATGGCTTGGACAACGGGACAGACGTTACAAAATGGCAAGTACACGATACAACAGGAATTAGGACGAGGACGTTGTGCGATTACCTATCGGGTTCAGGATGATACCGGAAAGGATTTTGTCGTCAAAACCCTCAATCAAGATATTCTCAGTCAACTTCCGGATGCAGAACGAACCAGTATCGAGTCAAAGTTTTGTGATGAGGCGCTGAAGCTCGAACGCTGCAAACACCCTCATATTGTCCGAGTTTACTGCACGTTTAAAGAGGAGTCACTGTTTTGTATTTTGATGGAGTATATCGCCGGAATTAAACTCTCTGACTTGACGCTACCCATACCCCAAAAGGAAGCCTTGGTTTATATCCAGCAGGTGGGTGAAGCGTTAATTGAGGTGCATCAACAGGGATTGCTGCATCGGGATGTGAAGCCAGAGAATATTATGGTACGCGCCGGAAAGCAGCAGGCGGTGCTGATTGATTTTGATTTAGCGGGGGAATTTAATAATCCGTTAACTTCTCGTTGGAAAGATAAGCAATTTGCCCCAGTGGAGTTAAGTTCAACGAACCGAGAACGGGGGGCGTATACGGATGTTTATTCGTTAGCTGCAACATTGTATGTTTTACTCACGGGGAAATTTCCCGCAACGGCGTTAGATCGTTTGGATGATATTGCTGAGTTAGTTGAACCGAAGACGCTGAAGTCTGATATTTCTGAGCGGGTGAATCAGGCGATTGTCCAGGGTATGAAATTGGAATATGGCGATCGCCCGCAAACAATGGAGGAGTGGTTAGAGTTATTGGGAATCAGGCGGGGGATAAGGGTTCCTGGATTTCCGCAAACCAAGGCGGAATGGGTGAAAGTGGGAAAAGTAGTGGGGGGAATTCTGGGAATAGCCGCCGCGATCGCAGGTATTATATCGATGACGGTTGATATTGGGGTTTGGTCTCCGGATTCTTCTTCTCCCTCACCAGAGGAAACCAAATGAAGGTAAGCCAGCCCTCACTCCCAGCCCCTCTCTATCCCCCCTAGCCCTCCTTTGAAAGGGGAGAATAAAGGGGAGAGGGGAGAAAGAATGGAGCTAGAGAGATTAAAATTCTATAATAATTATTGATTTTAATAACAATTACTTGAAAAAAGCACCAATTCGATTAAACTAAAACTCTTAAACATTATTTGTCTGTAAAATTGGTAACCGATGACATCAATCCCGTCGAAAATTCCCGAATTTGAAATTGTCCCCATCGAAGAATTTAGCAAAGAGAAAGCCGTTTGGGGGTACTACGTCAATAGTACTGCACCAATTAATGCTGAAGATCTGGTTCAAAAAGTTAATCAGAAGGAAAATCCCTTAACCCAACAGCGACTCCGAGAAATTGCTGACTATCTCGTCAATAGTGAGAATCCGCAAATCGTGATCTCGGTTCATGGTTATGGGACTCGACGCTCTGAGGCGCAAAAACGATACCGGAAAATTTATAAGTATGTTACAGAGAATTGCGAACCGGAAAAACCGAAAGAGACTGTTTTTATTGGATATCGTTGGCCCGCAGAGAACCCAACGCAAGATGACCCCCAACCCCCTAGTAATAAACCGACGACTATTGGTGACAAGTTAAACTATGCCTTCCAGTCACTGCCAACACTTCTAACCATTGTCTTAAGCTTTGGGCTAATTCTGGGAGTTATTACGGCTTTTTTAATCATTGCCAGACCTTTTTTATTGGGTCATACAACAGCTCAATTCATTACCTTGGCTTTAATTGCCATCGTTTCATTCTTTGGCACTAAAGCTGTTTTGCAGAAAACCGATTTACATGATTTACTGCCTCGGTTACCAATTTACATCTTATTGGGTGGATTACTCATCGGTGGGCTGGGAATTTTCCTGCCTTTGCAACTCAATGGGCTAGTTAATGGGTTATTCGTAATTCTGTTAATCCTATTTATCCTCTCAGTGGGAATAATTCTGGCGTTACTAGCACTCAGGTTATCGACGTATCTACGCGATCGCAACCGGGCGATGAACTATGGGGTTGTGGATTTAGTGGAATTAATCCGGCAGATTGACCAAGCGGTTATCGAACGCCGACAAAGTGAAGATACCCGCATTAAGTTGAATTTTTTGGGTCACAGTATGGGCTGTTTTGTGGTTACAAATGTGGTGCGAATTCTTTCCGATGTCTTCGATACAGAATCTATTAACAAACAACCCTCTAACTATATTGGTCGCGTTTTTAGTTTGGGTCGATTAATTCTGGTAGCTCCCGATATCTCCATTGACTCGATTATGCCTGTTCGTTCAAACTTCTTGCGATCGGCGTTACGTCGTTGCGAAGAAGCATATTTGTTTAGTAATGAAGGCGATTTAGCCCTGCGACTGGCATCAACGGCAGTGAATTATATCAGTTTTCCCGCCAGAACTCGTTTTCGCGGTTACCGATTGGGAAATTTAACAGTGCAACGATTTGCGGATGAATATGACTATCGCAATCAACGTCTGACTGAGAAGGATTACGGAATTGTGAACAATAAAAATGGTCAAATTGAATCGCCGTATTGTTGTCTAGAAATTCGGGCGTCTAATCGGGAACATCAACAACTCGATGAACTGGTTCCAGTGGGTCAGGTTGACAAGGAAATTGTGAAGGGTTCTGATGTCTCAACTATCGATTTACAGAACGTGCGAGTGGCTGATCGATTCACCTATTTTGATTGCACGGATTATTGTGATTTTACTGACTCAGAACCGAATAAACAAACTGGTGTAGTTAGCCAGTCTTTGAAAAAATCGGCATTAGTGGTGTTTGATTACTTGCGGTTGAGTATCGCTTATTTTGTTAAAGGGGAAATTAATACCCATGGCGGTTTCTTTTATGGCAAGTTGAGTCAGCAACTTATGTATGAGCTGGCTTTTCTCGGCTTTCAAGGCTTGTTGGATAACTTAAAACCTGGGAAGAAGCGAGATGAGCAAATCCAGGAGTTATCTCAACAGTGTTGCGAGAAGTATATTCAGGTGGTTATTGCTCCTGAACGGGTTTCTTGAGAATAGGATATCTCTATTTCAGAAATTAGTTTCTTCATTGCTGTTACTGTACTTCATAACATTGGGAATTGCTGTATTTACTCAAGCTTTGTGATTGGTGGGTTACGGCGGATATCAAATTTAAGGTTGGCTTTTGAGATGGTATGACCGCCTAACCCACCCTACTGAGACTTATTTTTTTAGGTTTTGGCACAATTGTAGGGGCGGGTTTAGGGACTAAGGTCAGCTATTGTTGAAATAACGGAACAACAAAACCCGCCCTCCTCACTGTTCCCTGTTCCCCGTTCCCTGTTGCCTAATTGACATTACAACGCCTCATCCAATGCTTCAGCTTCTTCCTCAGAACCCGATAAAGGAACTAACGCCACCGCTGCGATCGCGTCATCCTTATCTAAGCGCTGGACTCGTATCCCTGTCGCCATTCGGGATTGGGGGGAAATGGCATCCAAGGCTTGGCGAATGATAATTCCTCGCATGGTTACCATCATCAACTCATCCCCTTCATTCACCACTCGCAACGCGGCGAGTTTATCTTTTTTATGGCGGAACTTAATCGCCACTAATCCCATTCCGGCGCGATTTTGCAGCCGGAATTGAGACACTGGCACTCGCTTACCTAAACCGCCTGTGGTAACCACCAAAACCCAAGGTCCTTGACCGGCGGTTTCGTGAACTTCTTCCCCATTCACTTCATCGCTGGTATCGTCTTCCGTTTCTGTCTCTGTCTCTTCACTGTTAGCTGTAGCAATCAGCCTCTCGACAACTTGAGCCGGGAGAATATCCATACTGATCAACTCATCCTTAGAGCGCAGTTTCATCGCCTTCACCCCCCGTGTCGCCCGACCTAGGGGACGCAGTTGATCGTGATCGGCTTTAAAATGAATAGCCATGCCCTGACTGGTACCCACGATAATACTATCTTCGGCTCGGCATAGACGCACCCAGCGCAGTTGATCGCCTTCACCCAGAGAAATGGCAATTAAACCATTTGCCCGGATATTACTAAAGGCATCCAACGCCGTTTTTTTGATATACCCTTTACGAGTTAACATCACCAAATAGACATCATCGGTGAACTCGGAAACGGGGACAACCGAGGTGATTTTTTCATCGTGGGGAATGGGCAGCATCTGCACGATGGGAACCCCTCTGGCGGTGCGAGATACGGCGGGGATTTGGTAGGCGCGTAGGGAATAAACGACACCGCGATCGCTAAAAAATAGTAGGCTGTCGTGATCACAGCAGGAGAGGAAATGCTCAACCCCGTCATCTTCCTTCATCCGGGCAGCCGCTTTACCCCGTGTTGCCCGGGCTTGGGCAGCAAAGGAGTGAATCGGCATCCGTTTGATATACCCTTGTTCGGTGACTAAAATCACCGCTTTTTCATTGGCGATTAAGTCAATATCATCCAGTTCCCCTTCCACCTCTTGAATCACCGTGCGGCGCGGTGTGTCGTGGGTGGTTTTAATCTGGATGGCTTCGGTTTCAATAATTTCCAGAATCCGCTGTCGATTCGCCAGAATATCTTGCAGATCGGCAATGCGAACTTGTAACTCTTCGTGTTCCGCTTGAATTTTCTGGGCTTCTAATGCCGTCAACCGTCGCAGTTGCATTTGCAAAATGGCATCGGCTTGGGCTTCGGAGAGTCCAAATTGCTCGATTAATTGACTCTTGGCGGTGGCGGTATCATTAGCAGCGCGAATGACAGCAATTACCGCGTCTAAGTTATCTAGGGCAATGAGTAACCCTTGCAGTAGATGATCCCGTTCCTCAGCTTTGCGGAGTTCGTATTGGGTGCGTCGGGTAATTGTTTCAATGCGGAACTCTAGGAAGACTTCGAGGAACTGCTTGATTGTCAACAGTTGGGGTTCATTCCCAACTAATGCCAACATGTTGGCACCAAAATTGCTTTGCAGGGGGGTTTGCTTATAAAGATTATTGAGAACCACACGGGGATAGGCATCCCGCTTCAGTTCAATCACCACCCGCATTCCCCGGCGATCGCTTTCATCCCGAATATCGGAAATGCCTTCAATGCGCTTATCATTCACCATTTCGGCAATTTTTTCAATTAATGCCGCCTTATTGGTTTGGTAGGGCAATTCGGTGACAATAATCGCCTCTTTATCCGGGCGTCCCCGGTGTTCTATGGTTTCAACTTGCGCCACACCCCGCATGGTGATGGAACCGCGCCCGGTGGTGTAGGCGTCTTTGATGCCGGA
The DNA here is from genome assembly GCF_040218875.1 of Coleofasciculus sp. D1-CHI-01. Taxonomy (NCBI): domain Bacteria; kingdom Bacillati; phylum Cyanobacteriota; class Cyanophyceae; order Coleofasciculales; family Coleofasciculaceae; genus Coleofasciculus; species Coleofasciculus sp. D1-CHI-01. Next base: position 10,887 of record NZ_JAVJQP010000151.1, on the reverse strand, counting down.
TCTGCCCAGGATTTGACCACCCGTGGGAAAGTCTGGGGCGGGAATATACCGCATCAATTCTTTTTCGGTGATTTCTGGGTTATGGATGAGGGCGACTAAGCCATCCACCAATTCCCCCAGATTATGGGGCGGGATATTGGTTGCCATACCAACGGCAATACCCGATGATCCATTCAGGAGTATCTGGGGAACCCGGGCGGGGAGAACGATCGGTTCTTGTTGTGATCCATCGAAGTTATCCAGAAAATCGACCGTTTCCGACTCAATATCCCGGAGTAGGGAGTCTGTGGCTAAGGATTGCAAGCGGCATTCTGTGTAACGCATTGCCGCAGGTGGGTCATTATCCACCGAGCCAAAGTTACCATGTCCGTTAATTAGGGGCGATCGCATGGAGAAATCCTGTGCCATGCGAACTAAGGCATCATACACCGCTGTATCGCCGTGGGGGTGATATTTCCCTAAGACTTCACCCACAACACGGGCGCATTTACGGAAGGGGCGATCGGGCGTGAGTCCCAGTTCATGCATCGCATAGAGAATCCGCCGATGTACTGGCTTGAGTCCATCCCTCGCATCGGGTAGCGCCCGACCCACGATGACGCTCATGGCATATTCTAGGTATGACCTAGACATTTCGCTGCGAAGATTTGTCGGGACAATCCGCTCTTGGGAGGTACTCATAGAACGAAAAACTCCATAAAAATTCAGGATTTAGGCAAAAAAAGCGCAAAAAGTGAGCTAAACCGCCATGTTTAACCCAAATAGTTGCTAAAATGTGCTACTTTCTTTTAATATTTTAACACAACTTTACCCGGACTCGGAGTTAGGGAAAGCCTTATTGGGATAAGGGATAGGCGTGTTTTTCGGGAGGTGCGATCGCGTAGAGTCCAAATGAGCAGTTACTCACTACTGACTTATGAGCGGTTTTGAGATAGTTTAGAGTTACGTTACCGAGTGCCGTATAGCGTACAGGGGGAACCCGTACACAAGCCAGCCCGACAGAAACAGGCAAATCTTGCCCACCAGGAATCGGGTTAAAGGTAACGGCTGATTGATAGTAGGCGATCGGTTAGGCTTTCCGCCTTGCTAAACGCCCTGTAATTACCCGAAACAAGGAAACAGGAACCATGGAAGTAGCCATTGCAATAATCGCATTTTGCATCATTGCGACTCTGGTAATGCCGGGGCTGCTGTCTCGGAATCTGACAATTGCGTTGCTTGGCTTTGCTGTCTTATATTTAGTCAGACCGAATCTACTGACCACAGAGCAAGCTCTGGCGATTATTGTTTTCGGTATTCTTTTTATGTTGGTTATCCCTGATCTGGGGAAAAAATAGTGAGTATTATCAACCGGATGGGTAGGGGCGCACGTCCGTGCGCCCCTAAAGCTTTTCTCGATCAGTCAACAATCTTTTATTATTATTTTTTTAGTGAGCATCATTCCTTGATAATACCATAAGGGCTGGCTTATGGGCTTTCTAATCCGGCGCATTATTTGGTTAGATAAAGTGCCAACTAAGACTTACTGAACAAGGCAGGGAGTGGCTAGATTACAATGTTTACTATAGCAATCCTAAATAGGATGCAACAAGCGAAATCTTCTTATTAAGCGCTCAATATACTCCAATTGACTTACCTGTGATGAAGTATGGCGCGATCACTCAAAGTTAACCCCCGACGTATTAATTTTGTCAAGTCAGCTTTGCTACATAAAGGGTTTGCACGTCAGACAGATCTTGCTGAAAGATTGCAACTATCTCTGTCTACCGTAAGTAATTTTCTGAATGGCAAACCTGTTGCCTACGTGATTTTTTACGAAATTTGTCATGCGTTAGAGGTGGATTTGGAAGAAATTGTAGATTGGGGTAAGTATAGTGGCTTAAATTATATTCTCCACCTCTCTGACTTACAGTTTGGCACGACTGACAATGCCCGCATCTGGTATGCTCAGTTAGCTGAAGATTTACGCTACGAGCTAAACTGTTCTCGTCTGGATGCACTTATACTTTCCGGTGATATTGCCAGCCAATCTACTCCTGATGAGTATGCTGCTGCCCAATTATTTATCAGTCGTTTATGTCAGGAATTCCAGCTTGAGCCACAACAGATTGTCATCGTTCCTGGTAATCACGATCTGAACTGGGAACTGGCAGAATCAGCTTACATACGAACCAACCGAGAAGATTATCAGGGAGAACTTAGAGAAGGCTGTTATCTAGAAGAAAGTGAGAGTGTTATTAAAGTTAGAGATGAAGCTATATATAAACAGAGATTTGCTCATTTCAGCCGATTCTATCAGGAAATAACGGGTAATACTTACCCCTTAGAGTATGACCAACAATATATTTTACAGCATCTACCGGAACAAAATCTGCTGATTTTTGGGCTAAATTCAGCTTGGCAAATCGATCATTATTATCCGTCTCGTTCCAGTATTCATCCTGAAGTTATCAGTAATGTATTAAGCCAAATTCGCCGTAGTTCAGCTTATGAAAATTGTCTCAAGATTGCTGTTTGGCATCATCCACTCAATAATGGCTCTGAGAATTGTATAAAAGAACACGGGTTTATGGAACGCTTGGCTGCTGCTGGCTTTCGCCTTTGTCTTCACGGTGGCATTCATCGGGCGGAGAGTAGTTCCTACCACTATCATTACCGTACTGGTGAACAGTTAATTAATATTATTGGTGCTGGAAAGTTTGGTGTCTTAACTCAAGAGCGGAGTTCGGGTTATCCTTGGCAGTATAACTTACTCAAGATAGAAGACAGCCAATTAACTGTTGAAACTCGCAGACGAGATGATCTTAATGGCACTTGGCAACCGGATGCTCGATGGTTTAAAGGCTCTAAAATTGAGCCTATGTCACGTTATCTCATTAATCTAGATGAAGCGAATTTAGATCATCATGAACTTGACGTTGAACAGGGTAAGGCATACGCTGAATCTGGGCATTATGAAGAGGCGATCGCTTGTTATAAATCAGCCTTACAGTTTTATACTCGTGAAGCATTTCCTCAAGAATGGGCAGAAATTCAACAGTCTCTGGGACAAGTCTACACCGAACGTATTCAGGGAGATAAGGCAGAAAATGTAGGCGATGCGATCGCCTGTTTTCAAGCCGCCTTAGAAATTTATACCCGTGAGGCGTTTCCTGAACAATGGGCGATGACTCAAAATTGTCTTGGAGAAGCCTATAGTAATAGAATTCCGGGAGCAAATATAGAGAATGTAGAACGTGCGATCGCATCCTATGAAGCAGCGCTACAAGTCTACACCCGGGAGTCATCTCCTCAACAGTGGGTAAAAACCCATAATAACTTGGGTGATGCCTATATGAGACGATTGTGGGGCGATTCGACTGAAAACACAAAACGGGCAATTAGAAGTTATGAACAGGCGTTAGTCGTTGCACGAGAACTTAGGAATCGCTCTGAGGAAGCGCACTCTCTGGAGAAGTTAGGTCATGGGTTGTACCATTTCCTCAAAGAATACCAACGGGCAAAAGACTACTATCAGCAGTTTTTAGAACTGAGTGAAGAAATTGGCGATCGCGTAGGTATTGGCAATGCTCTGAATTGTTTGGGCAATGTTTATTCGTCTCTAGAAGAATTTCAACAAGCCATAGAATACTATCAGCAATCTTTGGCGATATTTGAGGAAATCGATGATCGTTCTGGCATTTCCGATTCTCTGTATAATTTGAGCCGTGCTTACGATTCCCTAGGCGAATCCCAACGGGCGAAAGACTATGAGCAGCTGTATTTGGCGATCAGTGATGGAATTGGCGATCGCGATGGGGAAACACTAGCACAACTTCAGAATAATTCTGATGAAAGGGTGCGTCGATTAACGAGACAACTCCTGATTAATCATCGACACCAATCGCAACCTATCAGCCGTGATGAGACACTTGCACGTATCGAGTTGGTTCGGAAAAATATTCTGGTTTTAAAAGTAGATGCGATTGTCATCCCTACCAGTCCAAGTCTAAATAATGGGCTTATTGGTAAACAACTTTTGGAAAGATTGGGATCTGGGTTGTACAAAAGATTACAGAACCAGCCTAGACCATCATTAGGTGAAGTTCTTGTAACTTCTGCTAGTCCTCTGTCGGCTGGCTACTTATTCTATACTCCAATAAGTAAAGATGTATCTCCTACAGCTACAACTGTCTTTCAGAGTATTACTGCTGCCTTAACTCAGGCTGAAAGAATAAATGATGTCAGGACAATAGCGTTTCCTTCTGTCGGCACTGGTGCTGCGGGGTTAAATCCAGCTAGTTTAGCTCCCGAAATATTGAAGATTGTCACGAATTACCTACAGCGTGAAAGTCACCTAGAGAAGGTTATTTTTGCTTTTGTAGACGAACCTGCATACCATGCTTATGTCAGTGCTTACCAGACTCTCGTTCAGGACAGCAACTTAGTCTATTGCATCTCATTAACTCGATCCCCAGAAGTAACGTCAGTTGGCGGGGACATAGAAGTTTCAATCTCTCTAAAGTCAGTTGGTAAAGTTGATGAAAAGGATTATATGTTTCAACTTCCCCAAAGTGAAGCTATCGGAAGCGAATTGAACATATTACTCAATGCTCCAGGTTTTCAATTCAATGGTGATCACACAGCTAGCTTACCCTTAGATCCAGATGCTAACGGAGAAACCATTACGAGACAGTTAACTCAAACTGCAACATTTTGCCTGACGGCACTCCGTTCTGGCACAGCTACTATCAATGTTGAACTCTACCGGGGAGATACCTTTGAGACAACCTTAGAAACTCAAGTACAAATCGCCGAATTTGATACAACTAGCTTCACTCCTAAGCGCATTACCACCCAACCTCGTCCCGTCCCCCAACCTGACTTTATCCTCCGCATCCAAACCGCTGGGAATGACACGAATTCAGCCTGTCAATTCCAGTATCAACTCAGAAGCTTCCGGATACCATCACTCTTTCCTGGCGAAATTAATTATCACTCAGAATTCCTTTCCAGTCGTTGGCTAGAACAGATGCGGGGATTGTTAGGAACGACACTAGAAACGATATCAGATGCTCTCCCCGAAGACGGGCGATCGCGTCTCAAATCCCTGGGTCAATATCTCTTCACTCACCTACTCCCCAGGGAACTCCAAAATGACCTCCACACCGTTACTCAGCTCAATCGCACCTTTACTCTCCTCATCCTAGCTGACCAAGATTCCGCCCTCCCTTGGGAACTGTTGCACGATGGTGAACGGTTTTTGAGCGATCGCTTTGTTATCGGACGCTGGTTTTGGGAGTTGAACCAGACTAGACCTCATGAGTTTCCAGTGGGTGCGATTCATGTTGCTCACTATAATACCGTTGAACAACCAGAACTGTGGACTGACCTGTTAGAACCCCCTGGCGCACCTCCGGCTTTACCCTTACCCGACGGTGTACTTAGCCATCTCGACTCAACCACAGCTATGCGGGGTCTCCATTTCATCCGCTACAGCTTATCAGACGCCACTAACCGCCAAAATGCCCCTGTCAGGTTGGATAATGGGAATCAAGCTGAGGATATCGATCGCCAGATTCGTCCCGCTAAACTGAACTTGCGTCGCCATCGACCTTTGGTTAGTTTAGGTTCTGTGAGACAAGACCAATCTGAATTAACGTAGTCGCGAAAGTCCTCACCTTCAGCGATAGCAAGGTGAGGATGGACAGCGGGAAATCGGAGGTACGGAGATTTCCAAATTGTCCTAACCGCCAAACTTTTGTAGTACAATGAGAATAGCTCACCTAGGTCTACATGGTAAAGCATGGGAAGACAGATGGTTGGGTTAGGTGTGATAGAGATGTAGTCCTTGCGCGTTAATGAACTCGACCACCGTTCGCTTTTAGCGTTCAGAAAAGAATAGCGCAAGATGCCTATTGGCATTATTCGGTTAGAACACTAACCACAAACCGCGAAAACCAAGCGGACTAACAAAATATTACTGTCTGCGGAAGGCGGACGGCTGCCTGTGGATGCTGAGTAAGACCAATAGAGGGCAACCTCTGGAGGCATCGGCGGATGAAGCGGGAAATCTCAAAGACGAATAAAACCGTCCTTGCCTAGTTGAGTTGGAAGCCCCAACTTCAGCGAAGCAAGTTGGGGTACTTCACTCCCTTTAGAACAGACTTGGGCGTCCGCCTTTATCCACGCCGGATGTAGCGCCTTTACAGGTTCCCTCTGGGCGGTTAATCCAGCCGTGGAAGCAGCTTTTATTAGCAGCTTCTATCATCGTCTTTGGACAGGTGATTCCTTAGGAGAAGCCTTTCAAGCCAGCCGTCACCTGGCGCGTGCGGTGGTTCCCGATTCCCTGGATTGGTTCAGTTATGTTCTTTTTGGTGATCCCATGGCGCGTCCCTATCGTCCAGTGAAAGGGAAAGGTTATGCTGTGGTTGAACCCATTGGTCGAGACATTGATGAACCGTTACCGCCAAATGTCCCGGTTCGCTTCCGTCTCAGCCTGCGCCGCACCCCTCCAGTATGGCACGAGGAGCGAGTTATCGAAGTGGCTGAAACCCTTACTTTTGACAATTTACCGGATCAATTGGGTCTAAAGCCTCGTCCTTCTAGGACGACTTTATGCTAAAATCAGTTTAGAGGAAAGGGTATTAAACCTCTGTAAAAACCCAGAGCCGAAAGGCATCGCACCTTGAAAACTAAGTTGAGCGGGTTCTGCACAGGAATGCTTGTGCAGGTAAAAAACTTAAGCACCAAGTACCAGAAAACACATTATTCTTGTTTTCAGTAGTACGGTAGGGCATACCGGAACTAGCTTTTGTAATGGAGCAAAACGCTTCTTCCAGAGATGCTCCTCTGGTATGAAATAGGTAACTATTTCATGGTAAGAGCGCTCGATGAAAGAAGAATCCTCACGCCTTTAGGCTGAGGAGTGTCAAAAGCTCATGTTAAAACCTTCGGGTTACAGGTGACTCCCGATTCTCCCATTACGATGAATTTGGCTCCCACAGGAAATTATTTAGGGTGGTTTACGTTAGTTGCTCCTCCAGAAATGGTGGGAAAATCGGCTTTAGTGCAGGTTTTCTTAATGGATGGAATCTTACCTATTCACAGCCTGATGTTCTCGCTGACAATTGCAGCCGAGGGAGGTGATTAGCGGTGGGAGGAATTAGCAGTTCGATTCCAACACAAACGAAGTTTTTTCCCTTAGAGATTCTGATTAATGAGAATACCTATCGAATTAGTATTAGCGATTTTGACCGAACTGCACCGGATACAGTGCTGCTGAATTTTACTAAAAATGTATTACAGACGTTTAAGGAAATTGAACGGACGATTAATAAAACCAAGCAGTTACAGCTAATGCCAGCAGAAAGAGACCACTATTTAATTAAATTAGCCAAATGGGGACGACGGGCTTACCAAGAATTTTTCAATGAAGATGCTCAACAAGCAACTGTTCAGTATTCTAAATTAATGCCGTTTGCGCCTATCTTTGTCTCCAAGCTGATTCCTTTCCCTTGGGAAGTTCTCTACGAAGGGGAGTAGAAAAAAGGGGATGCGGAACAGTTTTGGGGCTTCCGCTACCCCATTGCGCGTAACCTGGCTCCTGGTAAACTTTCTCCCCAAGAGCAAGTGTTACCCTTAGATATGCTGTTTTGCTTACATCACCGACTCCAGCAAGCTCATCGCCAAGAACGACCAGAAATCGAAAAAGTCGTGAGAACGCTGGGGAAATTCTATTTACTGCAATTAACCAAAGAACTGCAAAAATTAGACGATGGTGAAGCGTTAGTCACCCACCTCTACCAAACTCAGCACAATATCCTTCATTTTGCCTGCCATTGTCGCCCCTGTATGCAGTATGAGGATGAGGTGGATGCTTTATTGATCTCCCTGATTGAAGATGAAAACAAGGCGAAAGAAATAGAACTGGAAACCTATAATTTTAGCGATGTGAGTGGTAGTTTTCAGTGTCAGCCCTTAATTTTTCTCAATGCTTGTCAATCAGCCGGGGGGGTTGATGACTTGAGGAAGACATTCAACCTACCAGAGAAATTCATTCAGCATGGTGCGGCGGCTGTGATTGCGACGGCTTGTCCAGTTCCTGATTTATTTGCAGCAGCTTTTGCTAAAGTCTTCTATAACTTCTTCATCGGCGAAAAAATGATGATTGGTGAGGCATTGTATCAAACTCGGCGCTATTTTTTAGAAGAGTACAATAACCCCTTGGGGCTTGCCTACGGACTCTACAGTTCTCCCTATTATCGAATCGCCCAAGCACCTGCTAGAACATTGATGACCAATTAACTCTGTATACTGCAATCCTTCCGGGTTTTCTAGTACAATGTAAAACCGTTGTAGAGCGAGCGTCTCGCTCGCTATTGTGTATTCGTTGGTCTCACTCGCTATTGTGTATTCGTTGAGTGCCGCTTGGTATTATGATTGATGCGGTAATCATGCTATTGCTTATAGAAGGCTGATGGCAAAACTCTACTATCGAGGCATGGCAGAGGAAAACGGTAAACCCAAAGTGGGACGTAGCGCTCGGTTGTTGGGAGTCAGACCTGGCATTGATATTGATGTCGAACAAATGCCTAGAAATTGGTTGGATGAACAGGGATTCCTGCGACCAGAAGCAGAACACAATTCTTGGTTAGGTGAACCTGTAGCTGTAGCCATCAGAAATACAAAAGGAATGTCTGTATCCCTTTCAATTGAAAGTTTGCCAGCATTCCGCAAACCTGCAACATTTGGAGGAACAGGAAAAGACCCCCTTTGGCAAATTGACGATCGCAAAATTACTCAAGATCTCGAAGCCGTCCAAGATAGTGCCACCCACGTTAGCATTCTGCCAAAAGCTACAATGTTGTTGGAGAAGTACGAAGCAGCACTGGCGAGTACCCAGAATGATTGGGAGAAATTAACGGGCTAAGACAGTCAATAGGAGAACAGCAATGGCATGGATATTTAGCTTATCGGCTGAATGTGGGGCGCAACAAGCTGTCGCCGAGCAATTTTCCCATCATTTTGACCAAGTGTCCTGGGTTCTCTCAAATGGTAGCCAGTCTCAATGTCGTGTGGGAATTTTTCAAGATATTGAGGAGAACTGGTGGTGTCGAGTTTCTCCAAGTTGTATCAGTGAGGTTGGCATTGATACACCGGAAAGTGCTTATCTGATGACAGAACTCGGTATTCTGTTGTATCAGCGTTTACAGTCGGCTCCAACGTTTCGGTATGCCTTAGTGGGTGTGGAAGTGGATGAGTTTAGAACTTACACTGAATTAGTTGAATCCTCTTCTACTTTGGCGTTTCCAGGACTGGTTTTAGCCATAGCACTATCCGAAGCGATGGAATTGTCTCCAGAGTTTCGACCGTTCAGTCCGGGATATATCTGGAAACCCTATGAGGGTGAAGTTTATAAGCCGCTGATAGCATCGTCAGAGTTGAAGAGCAAGCTAAACGAATTGTTGATGGTGGGTTGAAACCAGAGGTGTTTGAGCCTAACACAACATCCTTCACAATTATGGAATTGCCCAAGTTTCTGCCTCCATCGGGAGCGCCTGATGACAACCATTACTCAAACTGATGTCGATACCGTACTCAGGGAATTACAACACCTGCGCCAACAAATTGCGATCGCACGGGAAACCATTGCACCATTGGAAGCCAATCTAGCAGCCGTATACGATGAATTCCAGGCGGTAGTCGGTGGGTTGCGCCGCCAGTCGATGCGCCTGCAAACGGAAATTGCTACCCTTCGCACTCAAATTGACCGTTTCACTCACGACCTCGATGATTCCAAGGAGTCGGATGAAGGTAATGATCAATTATTTTATGTCCAAGCGGAAGAAACCATAGATTCTGCCTCAGTAGACCCAGAAGCGGTTGAGAAAGATATGCTACTAGAGCATCTGTTCCGTGTCTTAGACCCAATGGTGAACGATGAGGATGGGGAGTTACTGGCGAATCTCCAGGGATTATGCAGTGATCCCACGGCGAGTCTAGCGGATGTGTTGGAAGAGTTACCGTGGGGGTTCGTCTGGACAAAGCGCAGTGTCGAGGAGAATTTAGCCAACCAGCACCGCCGTCTGAGGATTTGGGAACAAGCACTGAGGCGACAGTTGGAGACCTTAAACCGCGCGACTGAACGTTTGCAAAAAGACCAACGTTATGGATTATGGCAACAGCGTGAAAAAGGACAAGATGACTGGCGCAGATTTCTGAATCAATGTATTGAACAGCAGCAAGACCAAAATTACGAATCACAAGCAGAATTAGAGAGTCTCCGAGAAGAGTGGGGGCGAATCACTAGCACGAGTAACTGATGAACAGCCAAGACTATCGACTGGACTTACCTGTGCCAATCGGCGGTGAGGATTTACCCATCCCCGTCGCAGATGCGGGACCCCAGGAGGAAAAGGTAGGCGATAAGGCTCATTTAGAATGGTTTAATTGGGCGAGTCAGCGGCATATTCGAGATTTAACTCTAGACGCCGTTCAGGAGGAGTTGTGGCTGGCGACGGGAGGTGGGGTGCTGCGTTGGCGGTTGCAGGAAAATCGCTTTACCCGCTACGCCAGCGAACATGGTTTACCGGGTAATTCAGTCGTGGCGGTAGCCGTAGATGGATTGGGGTTAACTAACAGTCCGTAAATATCTAGACAATCATTGACATAACTAGACATATTTTATGATATAATACAGTAATGTCTAGTTTAACTCCCCAAGAAGCAGCTACTCTACTAGGTGTGACGGTCAAAACGTTGCATCGATGGGAACTCAACGGCAAAATACGAGCTTCTCGGACGGCTGGTGGTCATCGTCGATACGATATTGCTGACTTAATTGGTAATAAATCGGGTAACGCATTAACCGTTGGCGTAGCTGCGAGTATCTAGTCATGACCAAAA
>NZ_JAVJQP010000120.1:0-41146 GCF_040218875.1 Coleofasciculus sp. D1-CHI-01 | reverse complement strand
CTTGCTACGCAAGAATCATGGAGATTAAAAAAAGCAATTCTAATAAAACAGGCTTTTGATTCTGTTAGAGCCTTTGCTACTTAAGGGTTTAAGCTCATTTAAATTGCTAATTTGCCATAACCAGTCTAAGAGAGCCAAAATAAATCCATTGTAGGGGCGGGTTTAGGGACTCAATTGGGTGGGTTAACGATAACTGAACAACAAAACCCGCCCTTTATTTAGGGTCTGTTGAATAAGTCTTGTGGTGGGGAGAGGCAACACTTAACAGGCAACAGTTTCAACCCTTTTAAACCAGAATGTCAAAAAAATAAATCCATTGTAGGGGCGGGTTTAGGGACTCAATTGGGTGAGTTAACGATAACTGAACAACAAAACCCGCCCTTTATTTAATGGCGCTTTTGAACTCAATTTGCCCCAGGGTTCTGTAATTTAAGCAAAGATAGGCTAAGGTTCCCTTACTACAAACTACGAACATTGGTGGGTTACGGCGGATATTTCATTGAATGGTTATTCGCTGCTATTAAATTCCGCCTAACCCACCCTACGACTTACATAGAACTATTAACATCGGTGGGTTAAATTGGATAGCTCATTGAATGTTACCGCCTGAATTAAATTCCGCCTAACCCACCCTACGTGGTTAAGACGTTTTTCCAGGATAAATATATCTTAATTACGGCGCACATTGGTAATTAGGGCGCACGTCGGTCATTGGTGTCAACTTAAAGAAAACTCAAGGTAGCGTTCTGGCAAGAGCTTAAGTTGACACCAATGGTGGGGGTGTAGAGACGCGCCATGGCGCGTCTGGGAACGAGAGCCGGACTATTCCCAAGCATCGAGGTCTATGGCTTTTGAGCCGCCTCGTTCTAGCTGTCCTAAAAGTTTACCCAACTGATACCACACTAACCAGCCAATGAATAGAGTTAGGGGTAGGGAGATAGTGTAAGCCAGGAATGTGGGAAAGCTAAAAATTTCTAACCCAGCCGCCAGAAAGACACAAATTCCGACGGAAATTCCTAGGAATGGGATGAATAATGGCAATCCTTGCATTTGAGCCAGACTGCGAGAGGAACGGTTTTTTGACCATTCCTGTACCTTTTGTTTCAGTGTGGCTTCAAAAGCCGCACCACAGGTAATCCCAACAAATAAACCCATCACCAACAATAAATAAGGCGGTTCGTGAAGATAATACACAAAGCACTCCCAGCGTATAAGTCCGATACAGCCAGATTGTACACTGTCTGCTGTGTAAAACTAATACAATTCCCTCAGCCTTTAAGCGGTAACGTATTGAGTTATGATTTACTTTGGCGATGTGACTGACGTGAGTAGACCCAAGCCGATCGGTTAACCTCTAATCCCTGATTCATTGGACAACACTGGACAATATAGCCATACTCTACGATAATTGGGTATGGCTAAATTTGTTAAACCCAATGAAGCAGCTAACACTCTGGGAGTTTGCCTCCGAACCCTCAGACGATGGGAAGCCGAAGGTAAAATCAACACGATCAAAACGCCGTCAGGACAACGGCGGTACGACATCGAAAAGTTCATCAAAGAAGAATCAGAAAACGGAAGAAGACGCGCCACTGTTATCTATGCTCGCGTCTCTACCCGACCTCAAAAATCAGACCTTGATAGACAAGTTGAAAGACTATCAATGCTCTACCCAAGCGCTGAAGTTATTAAAGAAGTGGGAGGAGGACTCAATCTTAGGCGGAAAGGACTCGTCTCTCTTTTGGGACGAGTTTTGCAAGGTGATGTCGGAACTATTGTGGTTGCCCACAAAGACCGACTTGCGCGATTTGGCTTTGATCTTATCGAGTGGTTGTGTGAGCAATTTGACTGCAAAATCGTGGTTCTCAACCAAGTCAGTTTCTCTCCGCACCAAGAACTTGTTCAAGATATCGTCGCCATCCTGCACAGTTTCTCCAGTCGGCTTTACTCCATCCGAAGACTTGAAAACCAAATCAAGCAGAAGTTACAAACTGAAGCCGAGGCACAAGACAGCAAAGCCAAAGCCTAATAAGACTCTTAAGATCCGGGTGTATCCAGAACCAGAGTTACATCAAAAATGGAAGTCTTGGCTTTCTGCGTCTCGCTACTGCTACAACAAGGCAATAGCCGCATTGAAAGCAGGAGAGAAGATAACCAGTGCATATTCGTTGAGAGATTATGTGTTGGGACTAGACTTGCCGGACTGGGTTAAGTCTGCGCCAGCTCACCCCAAAGAAAATGCCATCTTTGATGCTTGGGATGCGTGGAAACAAGCCAAGTCGGCAAAGGGAGAATCGTCGTTTAGAAGCTGTCGTCAACCCGTTCAATCCATTAAGTTCCACAGGGTCAACTTCAATGGAGAGACGTGGTATCCCACACTGGTTAAGGGACTTAACTTTAGGGCTTCTGAACCCTTGCAAAAAACCAACTTTGCCACCCAGTTAGTTAGAGACAAGAAACGATGGTTTGCCTGTATTCCTGTACTCGAAGAAGTCGAACCCAAAGAGTTAGACAAAGTAATTGCGTTAGATCCTGGAGTCAGAACATTCTTGACAGGCTACGACGGCGAATCATTTCAAGAGTTTGGCGGGGCAGACATTGGACGCATCCAACGGCTGTGTTCTCACCTCGACAATCTTTTGAGTCGAGCGTCTAAAGCTTGTCGTAAACAAAAGCGACGAATGTATCAGGCAGCCAACCGAATCAGGATTCGGATTCGCAACTTAGTCGATGAGTGCCACAAGCAAGTAGCCAACTATCTCACGAGTCAATACAAGGTTATCTTCCTGCCAACCTTTGAGACTTCGCAGATGATTGTCAAGTCTAAGCGAAAGCTACGCAGCAAAACAGCAAGGCAAATGCTCACCTGGTCGCACCATCGGTTTAAGTTAACAGTCAAGCAAGCAGCTAACAAGCGTGGAGTTGTAGTGATTGATGTCAATGAATCCTACACCTCAAAGACTTGTACCAAGTGCGGACACCAGCACTCAAAACTAGGTGGCTCAAAAATATTCAAATGCCCCAGTTGTGGTCACGAACATGACCGAGACTGGGGCGGCGCACGGAACATTATGATTCGTGCTTTGAGGGACGGCTCCTTTGCTCTCAACCTATCGGTTGAAGGCATTGCTATCGCGTCAGATGTGTTTGTCCACAGATGTACAGCGTAACACCGTCAGCATCCAGACCCAACCCAGAAAACTCCCGATAAAATAAGCGGGGAAATCTGACCAGGTAAAGGTATTCCCCAAGATAACGCGACCCAGTAACGTGGCTCGGATTGCCTGCAAAAATGGAGGTTGCCATAGTTGCAGAACCTCCAACAGACAAGTGATAATGCATACACCTACCGCCGTCCACAGGGGAGACGCTTGGGGGAAGAAAAGCCCAACCAAGAGAATCCAGAAAATCTCATAAGCAAAGCTACCCAGTCGGTCATTCAGCCATTCCGGTGCAGGTGCGTAAAACCGTACTGCATACCCCAAAGGAGCAATGAGGATAATGCTGATGAGTAGGATAATGCGATATTTCAAAATAGGATAGTGGTCAACCTCCCTACACCCATCGCTTTAACTCAGGATTAACACTCAACTCTAATTCTGGAAACGCATAAACGACAACGCCTGTATCGGGGTCATTGTCAATATTCACATAACCGGACTTGACCAAATCGTTCAACGTCGCTTCTACCTCCGCAAACCCTCGTCCCGTATCGACAACCCCCTGAGTCACGGACAATTTACCGCCTCTGGCTTCAGCTGCTTTTACTAATTGGACAACAAAGGAGTCATGGTTTAAAGTCGCAGAGGCAGGATCAGGCTGTACTAATGCAGGTGAACCAAAAACCGTTGCTTCTCCAGCAATGCGATCGCGCTTCCCATATTTGAGATAATGTTCTTCTACCATGCCGGGAATCAGAAACAGGTCAACGAATTGACCAACCCCAAATAATCCCCCCGTACAAAACCACAACAAACCTGTGGCAATTTTACCATTATAGAGGCGGTGCAATCCTCCAAATCCAAACAGAAAGCCGAACCACAACAAATAACTCCCCTCACGTCTATTTATATCCATTGCCAATCCTCCTCTTGGTTTGGTTTAGCCAAAGCGCTCTCTTCCAGTCACAGGCTGCATCGGCTTAAACTCCAGCGTGATTAACTGAAAGCCAGCCACTGTAAGTTGTCCTGTGGTTCTTTACACGCTTTCTTTCATTATCGCCAAACTTTGAGCGAAACGTTTTAAGAATTGAGAAATGTAGGGACGGGTTTCACTATATCGGGGTTGCGTGAACAAGTGTACTGCTTCCCCTGCTTCCCCACAACACTTATTCAGCAGCCCCTAGGACGTTTCTGTAGCCGCTTTCTCTTCTTTCTCCAGTCGTCGCTGACTCCTGTGGGGTCTAATCACTAAACAGACGCCAACCGCCCAAGCAATGGATGCCATCCAACCTGCAATAATATCACTGGGGTAATGAACCCCTAAATACATCCGCGTCCAACTAATCGCGATCGCAAACACGATACCTCCAATCACCGTCACCCAACGCCAACGAGTATTCCAGGTCAAAATCATTAATACAATCGCAAACGTTACGCTTCCCATCGCGTGTCCACTGGGAAACGCATAATCCGATTCTGGCGCAGGGGATTCCCACAAACTCGGACGTATTCGCTGGAAAGTTAACTTAGCAGTACGATTAATTAGAAGACTGCCTAAATAGGTGATCAGCGCATAGGTGAGGAATCGCCACTGGCGTCGGAATGCCAAGAGCAGTACTATCGCCACAGATACAGGAAACACCCCCCAATATGCACCCAAGTTCGTCAGGAAGATCACAAACGTATCGAGTTGAGGGGAAGTTGTGGAGTGAATCGCTAATAAAATTGGCACATCCCAGGGAAAACCTCCTTCCTTTTCCCAAATTTCCTCGGCTAATTCTCCGAAGATTTGCACGGGGACATAGACACCCAGAAATAATAGAACCAGAGAACGCCAATTGCTGGTTAATAATTTGACCAGAAATTTCCAGAAGGATTGAATACGGTTTGAGAGTTCAGAAATAAACATTAAACAGAACGAAATGTAACGGTGTGCAAATTTGAAAAAATGGCGACTTCCTCAAAAGTATTATTATCCCACAGCCGAGGACAAAGGGCATCAAGAAATTACTTATCCCTCATCCCTATCCATTGAAAAATAGGTCAGGGCGGGTTTTGATTCAATGTTATCATCCATAGCTAAACAAAAGTCCCTAAACCCGCCCCTACAACTGGACGGGTTTTGATTCAACGTTATCATAAATGGCAAAACGAAAACCTACAACTGGGCTGATTGAGTCACATTTGGGTCTAAAATAAACGATAGTTGTAAAATCCGCCTCTACAAATTATGAGCTATTTCCGAAGCAAAATGTCACGATTTTTTCACAGATACATTCTCGGAAATCCACTGTAAATAAGCCTCAGAGCCAGCAATAATCGGCAAAGCAATAATTTCAGGAACGTCGTAACTATGCAACTCCTGAATTTTTGCAGCTAACTGGTCAAATTGAGATAAATCTGTTTTTATCACTAATTGCCACTCTTGGTCATGATTCACCGTTCCATCCCAGGTATAAATCGATCGCACGGGTGTAATACTGACACAAGCTGCCATTCGCGCTTCCACTAGGGATGAAGCGATCGCGTCGGCTTCTTCAGGAGATGTTGCCGTTACTAAGACTACACCATAGCTAGAGGTTGATGTCTTTTCCATAGAACCCTTCCTGTGTTCCTACGCCTGGTTCATTGTATCTACTCACCCGAAAAAAACATATAGTTATACGAGATGATCGTGCGATCGCGGAGTATCTATATCAAAGGTAAGAATAGTACCTCGTGAATAACTCACCCTTTAGCAGGTGGCGTTAATTCCACATTTTCTGCTACTGAAACAGGCATTCCTGGTTCCCCATTCTCTCTCACTAAGGGAATTCTCAAAAGCATTATGCTGTTGGCAAAAGCCTGTAACCTCAGAAAACGCCCAACCTGTTACCGCTACGGTTTAAGCGGCGCGAGAATGGATTCAATTGCTACAGAAGAGTTGACAGGTAGACAATTTTTACTGATTGTAGTATTGTATAATACAAGCGACCATAGTCCTCACCCCTGAGTTTAAACCCATTGATCTGACTCAGACTCAAGCCAACGTTATCCAACCATTGTTTAGGGTTAGCGAAACCATTCTCAAAAGCTATTGATTCAATCAACCATGAACTCTACCCGGCTGGTTAAAATTAGCAAATATCTCAGCAGCGTCATGGTTCTCCGGTGGTTTTGGCTGTCGATGCTAAAGCCATGTCCGAAAAGGGTCATACATTCTACTGTTCCGACAATGGCGTGTGGTTAGTGGATTTTGTTCCCCCTGAATATATACAGCAACTCTAATCCGCTAGGAGTCTCCAACTCAGCAGGAAAAATAGTGATGAATTCAGAACAAGTTTGGTCTCAAGACAATTCTCGTCAGAACAATCGGCAATCAAAAGGGTTGTTGGGAGTAGGCTGGCGACCTTTATCTCGGCAGTTCGACGTTGATTTTGTTTTACATTTGCTGCAAAATGATACATCAGAGTTATTGCAAAAAACGCTAGATTTTACCAGTGATGTGGCTGATGCATTAGGGCGAAATCACTATAATATTTTTGCCAATGTTTTGAGCTTATTTTCCGAAAACATGCGTTATGAGTGGGATGAGTTCTGGGAGTACATTACCCCTGACTCGCCAACTCCTAATCATTGTCAGCGGGAGACGATATTTGTCAATACACCCGTCACCCAAACGGTTACCCGTGAGAGTATTCCAATTGAGTATGTTCTGAATCGACTACAAGAAGTCACTTTATTTAAAGTGTTGGATATTCTCGGCAGTCCCGATTTAATTACTCAAGATTATATGGATCGCCGCTTTTATTATCCTCTGGAAAAGTTTGCTAGTTGGCAACGCTTAGACGTGTTTGGCACAGTCTATGCCTACTGGTCTAATCCAGAAATTTGGTTACAAATTAACAACCAGGGTCAAGGACGGCGCTGCTACAGTTTAATGGCGGATGAGATTCGACCTTTGGTGAATAAAGCCACCTATAATGTAGCTGTGATGCTAAGTGGCTATCAAAGTCGGGTGGGACAGGTTCACAGTCAGTTTCAGATTAGAGACTTTCCCAGCGATATTCAACAGTTTACCGATACCGTTCAGCAGTCAATTCTGGATCAAAATCAGTTAGCGATTGTGGTGCATGGTGAACCGGGAACGGGGAAAACGGTATGGACACAAGCGCTGGCAAAAGAAGTTCTTGTACCGTTGGGGTATACTATTTTTATTCTGGATCATGATGCGGTAGAAAATTTTGTACCGCCGAGTTATTTGGAACGAGTTGCCCTAATTATTAACGAAGCGGATAACTTAGCCAAAAATCGAGCCAGTGAGGTGGCACAATGGAATAATAAAACGGAGCATATTCTCAGTTTGCTAGATGGAACGTTGTATCAGAGTGTGATTGATGACACCGGGATTAAAGCCCAGCAAAAATTAGTGGTATTAATGACCTGTAATACCACAGAACGATTCGACCCGGCGATGTTACGTAAAGGGCGAGTGGATTTGACCTACGAGTTTATGCATCGATTTGTGTAAGGCTGAGTAGATTTGACGATTAAATCGGGCGCACGTCGGTGCGCCCCTACGAGGCTAATGTAACAATTTAGACATGCTACGCTACTCTAAAAAATTTCATCCTAAAGGTATAAGCTGAAATTGACCTTATTTCCTAGAATGAGAGAGTCTCCGTTATAAGAGTGATTACATTAGGTGAATTCCCTAGTAACGAGATAATGAATTCTATAAAAAAGTTATGTTTTTTCTAAAACGACCCCTTCTATTACTTCCTCTGGCTTTACTGCTTGTTGTTTCAACAGGTTGTCGCGTGGAAAAAGAGCAAGCCGGTGAAGAACCGGATGTGGATGTTAACGTAGATCCTGGAAAGTTGCCAGAATATGAAGTTGAGGGACCGGAAGTTGATGTAGGAACTGAGCAAAAAGAGATTACTGTTCCTGATGTGGAAGTTACCCAAGAAGAAAAGACGATTACTGCGCCTGATGTTGATATTCAACCTCCTACAGATGATAATTCTCCAGAGAATTAATGCAAATAAAAGTTTGGGGAGCTTCTTTTGGCAACTGAGAATCTCCCCTGGTAATTTAGGTTACTTCCAGGTATCCCTAAGCTTTGCAGTAGTCTACAGTGTTTTTCACAGATTCAATCGTAACGTTTGCCCCTTTTCTGACGACAAATTCACTGGCACCAATTTCACCCTCAAGATGTCCCCAATCATAGCTATAACCTAATCGTGTCCAAGGATAACCATTAGTACCATAAGAGGCTAACTGTAAATTATTGATCCAATCCTGATGTTGCAGATCAACAGTCTCAGGGAAGTTCACATCACAGCGAGTATCGTTAATTTCTGCATCGGGACAAGGACGAAATAGATCAGACGCATTCACCCACATTTCCACAAACTTGGTTTTGCCATTGTGAGGTGGTAAACCGAGGTATTGTTCTAGGCGTAAGGCGAGGCTTTCTGAGTCAAGGTTTAAGGTTCGGGCAAAGGTTTGCAGTTCAGGAACCGACGTTACCCAAATTTCTCGGCTTAATTCCATGGGTAAGCCAATTTGAGTATCATAGCCATTCCAGGATGTCCAGGTAACCATTAATACTTGTTTTTGCCCCTGGTAATCTCTCCATTTTAAATTGGGATTGTTGGCTGAAATAGGTTGGAGAGTTGTGGCGATTTCTGACTCATCTGCAATTTCCGCATCTTCAACGGCTTTTAGATATGAGCGTTTGAGTAATGTTTCAAACAGGGATGAATCGACTGATGCTAGGCTTACTTGAGTAGTGGGAAGGAAGTGGGGTAGGGGCGCAGCCGTAGCTAGGCGGGAAGGGTGGGGAAGGTTAAGACACCAAAATCCGATGATTAAGGCGAAAAGAGAAACAATAAATCGACTGTATTTGTTCATAAATCGTATCGGGAAAACGCTAAGGATTTTTGACAAAAAGAAGTGGCTAAGTCAAAATACTCGTTGGAGTCATCTAGGTTCAACGGCACGCTCGCCTTCTGCCTTTTTGGATCACCGAAACCATTGATATACCGTAGGGTGGGCATTGCCCACCAGCCTTAATTCGATACCATTCCATCTAGGTTGCACACCTAGATAAGCTAGTTGAGCATGGTGTAGGGTCTGAATCCTCCCATAACAACTTGAAAAACTCGTATGTAAATAGTATGCCAGTTTTTGAACTGTCTATACTACCGTTGTGACTTGAACCGTTGCGACTCCAAGCCGTTCAGGATTGTGTAATCAAAACAACGAAGTGGAGATGGTGACAAAGGAAAAACTGGGCTATTGCATTTCCGATCGAGGACAGACGTTATCAAAGATGAATGATGAAGTCTATTCCGGCTACCTCGGTGTTCCCTGTTTCCCTAATTGCCTATGAGTTCCTCCGTAGAGAATCAGCAAACTCAACAAACCCAATCGTCATCTCTGACACCTGCAATGATTCAACGGGTGAAAGAAGGATTGAGTGCAGCCCGCGATCGCAGAGTGCGTTATGCTGTCGAAAATGCTAGGAATAATCTGGACGCGATCGCGAATGGGGAGTCAGATCAGCGAGTCAGGGGAAAAGTAAGGCGTTTCATTCTGCGATCGTTCATTCATCTGCTGTTCCCGGTGCGAATCGAAAACCCGGAATATATCCCCACTCAACCTGCATTACTCGCCGCCAACCATCTCAATCACATTGATCCATTACTGATTCTCGCCGAAGTCCCCGGATATCCCTACTACTACACCCCGGCTGATGCTCGTACTCTCTATAACCATTGGTGGAAACGCCGGATTTTGGGTTGGGCGGGGGGTGTCATTCCCTTAGAACGGCGCTGGAAAGAAGAAAAAGCAGTTATTGAAGCCGCCCAAGCAGGGCGCGAAGACTTAGCCGACTTAGCCGCCGCGATTGAAGAGGATGTACCCAGCAACGCCGGATTGGGTACTATGCGACAGCTAGAACGGGCAATGCAGGCAATTTTTGCCCGTGGGGATGGCGTTTTAATCTTTCCAGAGGGAAGACTGGGTGAGGTTGAAGGTGAATTACAATTACCCTTAGCGCGAGGTGGGATTATGTATGCGTTGCGGGCGGGCGTACCCATTATACCCGTAGCCTTGATTGGCACTCATGACCTTTATTTTCGCAAGCGATTAACCCTGCGATTTGGCGAACCTTTGCACTTTCCTCAATCCAAACGCCCCAAACCGAAGGAAGTCCAAAAGGCAATGGAAACGTTAGAAGAGGCGCTGATTAAACTATTACCGAATAATTATCAAGAACCCAACCAACCTAAACCTCTGCGTCATTGGCTCAATTGCCTATTGTTATAGGGTTTCACTACTATCGTTTGAAATGGTGCGTTACGCTTTGCTAACGCACCCTACTGGACTGACACAGCTAAAATTGTGGGATAGATTTGACGGTTAAACTGGGCGCAAGCCTTGCGCCCCTACAATTCTAATCAACCAATTAAGGTGTGCCACGCCACTACATTCGCTAAACCTACCTCGACAGACAGCAAGCAGTCTTCAACAAAGGACGTAGCTTGCTTCTCAAGGAAAGCGAGTATGACAAATGACTAAGGACAAATGACAAATGACTAACACTGATTTAGCCTTCACACCCGCCATAGAACAAGCGCAATTAATTCGCCAAGGTCAAGTATCTCCCTTAGAATTAGTCGAACTGTATTTAGCCCGCATCCAACAGTTTAATCCTCAATTGGGCAGTTATTTTAGTATCGCCACGGATATGGCGCTAGCGGATGCCAAAGCCAAGACTGAACAGTTGACGCAGGTAAGAGATAGTGCTGAACTGCCCCCTTTTTTTGGCGTACCTATTGCCATTAAAGACCTCACCGCTGTCCAGGGATTACCCTGTACCTACGGCACACCGATTCTCAAAGATAAAATAGCACCTTACGATGATGGCGTCGTCGCCCGGATTAAACAAGCCGGATTCATTATTTTAGGCAAAACAGCCACCTCAGAAGTGGGTTCCCTTCCCTATACCGAACCCCCAGGATTTGCCCCCGCCCGTAATCCTTGGAATTTAGAGTACACCCCAGGCGGATCAAGTGGGGGGTCTGCTGCGGCTGTTGCTGCTGGATTATGCCCCATCGCCCAGGGGTCTGATGGGGGCGGTTCAGTGCGTGGACCTGCCTCCTGCTGCGGCGTGGTGGGGATTAAACCTGCACGGGGTCGAGTCTCGTTTGCCCCGGTGGGCGATCGCCAAAATGGAATTGCCGCTAATGGTTCTTTAGCCCGCACGGTTGCAGATGCGGCGGCGTTGCTGGATGTAATGTCAGGCTATATTCCTGGTGATCCCTATTGGTTACCGGAACCAGAGGTATCGTTTCTAGAAGCCACTGGTCAACCCCTGGGTCAATTGCGAATTGCTTTTTCTACAGCGATACCCCCCCTAGGGGATGCCGCAGAAGTTTGTCAGCAAGCGGTGCATGAAACGGCGCGACGCTTGGAAGAGATGGGGCATCAGGTGGAACCGGGTTGTCCCGATTTTAGGGGTTTAATTGAACCTTTTCAAAAGGTGTGGCAAGCCGGGGTAACGGCGACAGGGATTCCTGTAGCGGCGTTGAGTCCAATGAACCAGTGGATTGCCGCCCAATCGGGTTCGGCTGGGGAATATTTGCAAGCCGTTGCCCAGATGCAGATTATATCGCGACAGATTGTCGGATTTTTTGAGCATTTTCAGGTGCTAGTGCTTCCGGTTTATATGCACCCAACGATTCGGGTGGGGGAATGGGCGGATTTGAGTCCAGAGGAAACGTTGCAAAATATTATTCGTTGGGTTGCACCTTGTCCTCCGTTTAATGCCAGTGGATTACCCGCGATCGCACTTCCGACGGGATTTGATTCAAAGGGTTTACCTGTGGGGGTTCAGCTTGTGGGACGCCCTGCGGCTGAAGCCACGCTGATTGCCTTGGCGACTCGGTTAGAAGCAACAAATCCGGAGATTCACCAGCGTCCAGCGTTAGTGGTGTAAAGAATTATAAACCTTGCAATCCCCATACTATCGTTTTTCCAATGTAGGGGCGGGTTTAGGGACAAAATTAATGAAGCCACCAATCATCTTTCTACGAAACCCGCCCTGCCCCACCCTTTCACCCCGACATTTTTAATAGGCGATCGCGGTTGGAAATCTGCTGATTTTTGTTGTTCGGTTTGGGATTAATTGATTGTCTGGCGGTGGAGGAATGGACGGGTGCAAGTTGTTGATTTTGAGTTGTTAATTTATCGGTAAGGAGGGCGGGTTTTGTTGTTGATTTATCGGTGGGAGGGCGGGTTTTGTTGTTCGGTTATCGGTGAGGAGGGCGAGTTTTGTTGTTGATTTATCGGTGGGAGGGCGGGTTTTGTTGTTCCGTTATCGGTGAGGAGGGCGGGTTTTGTTGTTCGGTTATCGGTGAGGAGGGCGGGTTTTGTTGTTCGGTTGTTGGTGAGAACGGGCGGGTTTTGTTGTTCGGTTGTTGGTGAGAACGGGCGGGTTTTGTTGTTCGGTTATTGGTGAGAACGGGCGGGTTTTGTTGTTCCGTTATTGGTGAGATAGGGCGGGTTTTGTTGTTCCGTTGTTGGTGAATAGTTGAATTTAGTCCCTAAACCCGCCCCTACAATTGTCCCTAAACCCGCCCCTATAATTGATTTCCTAAACCCGCCCCTACAATTGTCCCTAAAAAGAAAACAGCACGCCCACTAAGTTTTGTAAACAAACCTCAAACCCTTACAAATGACAAATGACACATGACGAATGACGAATGACTATCTTCACCGTTCAGGTTAATTATGTCCACCTACTTATAATCGCCTTCTGCCTTCTATCTGCCATACCCACGGAATAATTGCCCCAGCAATCACGCCTATTCCCACACTAAACGCTAAAACAACTCCCACAGGGAGTTTAATGGATTCAACATTGAGAAATCTCAGGGATACAAGTGTGGCGTTTTGTACCGATAGGATGGCAATTGCCGCAATCCAAGCGGCGACAATCACAGATGTGAGTAGATTAGTTAAGGCTTTCATCTCAAGCTTAGGTCTTCAGGGCAGTGGATGAAGTATAGTTTATATGAGTGCAGTTTGACGATATCCAGTATGCTGAGTGGCGATCGCATCTGGGCAAAGTTATTAAGCTAGACCAGGATAGCATTCGGTTTTACTGCCTCTGGGGGTGTTGTCAATGGAAGGTTGAGCGCATCGGTGGTGAAGTTATTCGGGATGATTCGATTTTTTGGGCTTAAATCCGAGAAGGGGTAGGTGTTTTCAAAGGCTGTGGTGATTTTGCGGCTGTATCCCTTATGGGTTCTGGCTTTGAGTACACTAGCAGAAAAATGAGGGTCTCGGAAATCGTGAAACGCTTACTGGTACTGGATTCTGGATGTTTTTTTTAAGATGCTTCTTGTCTGCCGAAGTCTGAAATGGTATATTAAAGAGAGTCTCTCGGAACTGAACCTTGAAAACCATATACAGCAAGCGTTTCAGAGGTCGGCAGTCGCAATCCTCTATAATCCCTATCAGGGATTGAAACAACTTAATTTCAGATTCTTGCTTTACATTTCAGTGTTGAAATCTTCTGTAATCCAGTCCGCGCAGGCGGACTTTGTTTGTGTAGCAGCGATTTCAATCGCCTCCTCTTGCTGTGTAGAGACGTTGCATGCAACGTCTCTACAACCCTGATTCAGCAAGCTTTAGTTATACCGTTGCTGGTTCCATCTGCTGAATCATCTGCTTCATCGCCTCAGCAATTTGACTTTGCTTTTCAGGAGAATCCGCTTCCATATACACCCGCATCAGAGGTTCGGTACCGGAGGGACGCAATAACACCCAACTTCCTTCGGATAAATAGAGTTTAATCCCGTCTTTGCGCCCCACTTCTTTAACCTTAATCCCAGCCACTTCTTTAGGGGGATTTTTGGTACAAGTGTCTAAGACGGCGGCTTTGTGATCCTCATTCAAATGCAAATCTAGACGCTGATTATAAACTGGACCATCAGCTTCTTTGATCGCTTCTTCGACTAACTGACTCAGGGGTTTACCTTCGTAGGCAATCGCTTCAGCCACCAACATATTGGCTAAAATACCATCTTTTTCCGGAATATGCCCAATAATGCTCAATCCGCCGGATTCTTCACCCCCAATCAACACATCAGTTTCCCGCATTTTCTGACCAATGTATTTGAAACCAACGGCTGTCTCATAAGTTTCTAGACCATGTTTTACGGCAAAGTTATCCAATAGGTGAGTTGTGGCAACGGTACGGACGATCGCACCTTTTTTACCTTTGTTTTTAATCAGGTGACGTGCCAGTAACAGCAATACCGTATTAGGCGTTAGCACATTCCCCTGTTCATCAACGATACCAAAGCGATCGCTATCCCCATCAGTGGCTAGACCTAAATCCGCCTTATCTCGCGTCACGGCTTCTCTTAACCCCACCAGATACTCGCCTTTGGGTTCCGGCATTCCGCCACCAAATAAGACATCACGGGTAGTGTTGAATGACTCAGTCTGACAGCCACAGTATTCTAAGACATCATCCAGATAACCGCGAGAGGTGGAATAGAGAGCGTCGTATTTTACGTTGAGTTGCGCCCGTCGAATCCGTTCTACATCTAGTAGTGTGTAAATAAAGTCCAAGTAATCCGGTTTCGGGTCAAAGGTAGAAATTTTATCACCCTGCTTGCCACTCGGTAGTGCATCATCTGCCCCAGCAATATTGGAAACAATCGTATCCGTAATTTCCGGGGTAGCAGGACCTGCATAATCCGGAATATATTTAATCCCGCAATAGGCGGCGGGGTTGTGGGATGCTGTAAACATCAGCGCTCCGGCTGAGTTTAGTTGACGCGCTTGATAAGCAATCACTGGCGTCGGACAATCCCGGTTGACAATTTTCACCGTCCAACCCAAGTCTGCCAACACCTCAGCAGCGGTGCGGGCAAACTCATCAGCCAGGAAGCGGGTATCGTAGGCTACCAAGACGGGGCGGTCTTTGCCGTAAGCTGTATCCAGATAACTCGCGATCGCACGAGTTACCTTACAGACATTGGCGAAGGTAAAATCATCAGCGATGATTCCCCGCCAGCCATCGGTACCGAATTTTATTTTATTAGCGCTATTTGTTGCACTCATTTGGGCTACTTTGCTCTTGATTTTCCTCAATTATAGGGGGACGAGTATTATCATTTGTAATTTGTCTGAGTGTACCAATGTGTGCCTGAATACAATTTGCCGAAAATAAAATTGGCTTCCCCATTACTCCAGCGTGAGAACCTCTTCTCCAATGGTGGGATGGATACAAATAGTCGCATTTAGCTCTTGCTTGTTGACACCTTGACGAATCGCCACAGCGAGAGTTTGGATAATATCTGCCGCATGTTCACCCACCATCTGAGCGCCTACAATGCGCTGGTTTTCGCCCTCAGCGATTAATTTGATCATCACTTTTTCGTCTTGTTCACTCAGGCTGTAAAGCATGGGTTTAAATTCAGTGCGGTAGCAGCGCACGGAGTCACCAAATTTTTGAAGCGCCTTACTTTGTGTCATTCCCACAGTCGCCGCTTCTGGGCGGGTAAACACCGCAGAGGGAACACTGTCGTAATTAACCGACTGGGGTTGGTTGCCAATCGCCGTATCTACAACAGCTTGACCTTCAGCGATGGCGACGGGGGTTAAGGGGATACGATTGGTGCAATCACCAATGACAAAAATAGGGTCGATTCCCGCCTCTTCCAGGGTTTGCAGATAGGATTGATTCAGTTTATCGATATGGTGATGGACTTTGCTGAGAAATTGTGACCAATTAATCTGGCGTTGACATTCACTCCAGCCATAACTGGTGGCGAGTTGATCTTGTAAAGCAAAATCAGCCGCATAAACCATTAATTTTTTAGGAATGCAGCCGCGATTGACACAAGTACCACCGAGGGATTCTTTTTCCACCACAGCCACGTTGATATCGTAAGCAGCGGCTCGTTTCGCTGCTGCTAGACCGCCAGAACCTGCACCAATGATTAAGAGTTCGTAATTATAAGACATATTGTTGTTTGAGTATCTGTACCTGACTTGAAGGTTGCATAGGTGAAGCAAGTCTTGCACCATTCAACAGGCAGATTTTTTATCCATTACAGTCGAGTGTAGGGGCGGGTTTAGGAACGAATGTAGGGGCGGGTTTAGGAACTAACGTCAACTATTGCTGAAATAACGGAACAACAAAACCCGCCCGTTCTCACCGATAACGGCTCACCAAAACTCGCCATAATTAATCTTTGTCTCTATTACTATCAGTTGATGGCTCCCCTCTCCCAAGCTTGGGAGAGGGGTTGGGGGTGAGGGCTGTCTACGTTAATTTATCGATTCGGTTGTGCCGAATCGGAATGGGTGAATAACCGTATTCGGGGCAGGGTTCAGAATTTAGTGAGCGTGCTGTTTTCTTTTTTCCAACTACTTATAGCACTACGCAGACACGTTAGGACAAATTAAGAAAAATTCAAAATCGCTCAATCCCCTGTAAGGTAAGCTTTTTTCTTCAAAGAAAGCCTATTGCCTATTGCCTATTCCCGCTTCGCGTAGCGCTATATAGCAGTAGACACATCGATTAGGACGTTCGGCACCATTGTAGAGACGTTGCATGCAACGTCTCTACATAAATGATGTGTCCTAACCGCTATGGCGGTTGCTATACTTAACAGTCGCCTTTGTTGCAGCTTTGGTGACGTGGCTAATTACGGCTGGTTTTGGTTGTAAAAAAAAGACGTAGCATGCTACGTCTAGAACAAGTGACATGCTACGTCTGGAAGAGGTTGCTAAATTTTAACCAACCGGTTGCAGCAATCGCGCTGGCGATTCACCAGGTAAAACCTTCACCTCACCATTCTCATCGACATCAACCACAGCGGTTTCTCCCTCAAGGATATGACTCGCTAACATGGCTTCGGCTAAACTATCTTCTAATAGCCGCATAATCGTCCGACGTAAAGGTCGCGCCCCATAACTGGGATCATACCCTTCTTCGACTAAACGATCTTTGAACCGTTCGGTCACTTCTAGGGTAATTCCCTGTTCAACTAAGCGCATTGAAACTTCTACCAGGAGGAGATCAGCAATTTGCTTAATCTCATCTCGGTTTAACTGACGGAAGACGATAATATCGTCAAGGCGATTGAGGAATTCTGGACGGAAATAATCCTTGAGTTCATCATTCACACGGCTACGAATCCGGTTGTATTGAGACTCAGCTAGATTGTCTGAATCTTCAAATCCGAAACCACCGCCACCTTTTTCAATCACCCGCGAACCGATGTTCGAGGTCATGATAATCAGGGTGTTCTTGAAGTCTACGGTACGACCCTTAGCATCCGTCAACCGACCATCATCCAACAGTTGTAAGAGGCTATTGAAGACATCAGGGTGCGCTTTCTCGATTTCGTCAAACAGGAGTACTGTGTAAGGTTGACGCCGGACGGCTTCTGTAAGTTGACCGCCTTCGTCATAGCCGACAAATCCGGGAGGCGAACCGATTAGCTTAGAGACGGTGTGCGGGTCCATGTATTCGGACATATCCAAGCGAATCATCGCCTCTTCTGACCCGAAGAAGTAAGCCGCCAACGCTTTCGCCAGTTCTGTCTTACCCACTCCCGTTGGTCCAGAGAAGATAAAGCTAGCGATGGGTCGATTCGGGTCTTTTAACCCCACCCGCGCCCGCCGAATCGCTTTGGAGACGGCTGTAACGGCTTCTTCTTGACCAATTAAGCGTTGGTGCAAGGTATCTTCCATGTGCAGCAGCAGGGCTGATTCGGATTCGGTCAGCTTGTTGACGGGTACACCTGTCCAGGAGGAGACAATGTGGGCAATATCTTCTTCATTTACCAGAGGTGTCTGCACGGGGGTATCTTCGTCGGTTTCCGCTTGCAGAATTGCCTGAAGTTGCGTTTCCAATTCCTGTTCGCGATCGCGCAATTGGGCGGCTTTCTCAAAGTCTTGCAGACGAACGGCGTCTTCTTTTTCTTTGGTTACCTGACGCATTTGACGCTTGATGTCTCGCGTGGCTGGAGACGGCTGACAATGAATCAGATGCACACGACTTCCGGCTTCATCAATCAAGTCAATGGCTTTATCCGGTAAGAAGCGATCGCTAATATAGCGATCGGACAGTTTCGCCGCTGCATCTAACGCATGATCAGAGATTTCTACCCGGTGATGCTGCTCATAAGCATCCCGCAACCCCTGCAAAATTTCAATGGTTTCCTCAACCGAGGGTTCACCCACCATAATTGGTTGGAAACGGCGTTCTAAGGCGGCGTCACGCTCAATATGCTTGCGATATTCATCCAACGTCGTCGCCCCGACACACTGGAGTTCGCCTCGCGATAAAGCCGGTTTGAGGATATTCGCCGCATCTAAGCCGCCTTCTAGCGCCCCAGCACCCACTAAGGTATGGATTTCGTCAATCACCAGGATAATATTTCCGGCTTCACGCACTTCCGCCATTATATTCTTGATGCGTTCCTCGAAGTCACCCCGGAAACGAGTACCGGAAATCAGTGAGCCGATATCCAGGCTGATTACCTGCTTATTTTCCAACAGTTCTGGCACCTGACTATCGGAAATCCGTTGCGCCAATCCTTCTGCGATCGCGGTTTTACCAACGCCCGGTTCTCCCAATAATACGGGATTATTCTTGGTTCGGCGTCCTAAAATCTGGATAATCCGTTCAATTTCCTTGACACGACCCACCACAGGGTCTAACTTACCTTCTGAGGCTAACTGGGTGAGATTCCTGCCAAACTCTTCCAAGGTGGCGGACTTTGATGTGCGACCCATCATTGAAGTACCCGGTCCTCTAGCGGTTGCAGCAGCAGCTACTTCGCCAATAGCTTGAATCAGCTTGGTGCGGGCGGTGGATGGGTTGACGCCTAAACTTTGCAACACTTTACCCGCAACGCTGTCAGTGTCTTGCAGAATGGCGAGTAACAAATGTTCTGGACCGATATAATTATGTCCCAGTTGTCGAGCTTCTTTAAAGGATTGCTCAAACAGGCGTTTGGCTTTGGGAGTGAAGGGAATTTCTGCTGGAACAAAGCCTGATCCGCGACCAATGATTTTCTCGACGACTTTCCGAGTCGATTCCAGGGTGACGTCCATCTCTTTGAGGACAATCGCGGCGACACTGGTTCCTTCTCGCAGCAATCCCAAGAGAATTTGCTCCGTTCCCACGAGGTTATGTCCCAGGCGACGGGCTTCCTCTTGGGCGAGCATAATGGATTTGATAGCTCTGTCTGTAAAATGTTCAAACATGGATGGTTGGTTTCCTTTGCCGAGCGGTATATGATTGGCTGAAGGGGTAAACGATTTACCCTTATTTGTAAATTTTTATGTACTTTCTACTAACACTTTACCTCTGTATGATGGACTGTATCAGTGGGCAGAACCGTAATGGTTAGGTGTAGTTGCCGTCTACAGGGGATTTCAGGGGATTCCGGTTAAGTTTTGAAGATGGCGTCCCTTTCTACCCATGTATACTGACATTCTTCTATGGGTCAACCGGATCAGAGACGTAGCATGCTACGTCTCTACACTATCTCCCTTCACGCTTCCCCCGGTGGTGATGCTTCTGATACAGTGAACTGCTGTTCGAGTTGGCGATAGTGCGGTACGTCAATAAGCTGCTCAAATTGTGGGAAGGAGACGAGATTTGTAAAGCCTGCGGTAGTCCCTTGTTGGCGTAAATGAGTCAAACAGTCCATCATGGCTTTAGTCGCAGCAAATAAGCCAGAGAGGGGATAGACGACGATTTTGAAGCCCAACGCTTGTAATTGTTGACCTGACAGCACCGGAGTTTTGCCCCCTTCTATCATATTGGCAAACAGAGGCACATTAGGAAGTGCTGTCATTCGTCATTTAGTCGGGGCGGGTTTTGCAGCTAAGCTAGGGATAGCCATCAATATTATTCCCTAAACCCGCCCCTACACACAGACGTGCCGTAGCATATCTCCCTCATCTCCCTCAATCCGACTGTTTAACCACTTGCTTTAACCCTTTCTTCCAGTCGGCGGCTCTCTGGGGGTTGGGATACGTGCCAATGAGTTCTTTTAATTCGGTTTGATGCTTGGGTTTGAGTTCGGATTTGGTGCGATTTCCTAGGAGACAGATGGCGCGTTGCAGGCTATCTTTATCGCCGGGAACTTTTGGGGGTAAGTCTACCGCAAAGGTGGGATGGGGTTTTTGGGACGATGATTTAATACTGGTTATAGCAGGTAAATTGGCGGGGAGAGGGGAGAGATCAACGGGATTAATGTAACCATACCCGCCTTTTTTGTCCATGAAACAAAGTCGGGGAATTCCTTTTCGTTGAGTTCCATCCAGTCTGCCAATTCTACCTCTATATTTGTGTTTGTTGGAATGGGCGGGATCAACAATACACATATCACCGGGATACAAGATATGGTTCTCGGTGGTGGTTCTGCCATTATCCGAGCTTCCGGTACAGTGTTTTCCGTGGTTGAGATAAACTGTAACTTGCTTCATGTCACTGATGATAGACGTAGCCTGCTGCGTCTCTACATAATCTACGACGTATGAATCAGGGCGGGTTTGGTGGTTCAGTTTAATTTCAGCCCTCACCCCCAGCCCCTCTCCCAAGCTTGGGAGAGGGGAGTAAGTGGGGAGTAAGAGAATCTGGTTCCCCTTCTCCCGTGCAACAAAAGCGAAGCATCCTCTGTCATCCCTCCTTGCAGGGGGGAACGAGGGGGGTCCGGAGTTGGGGTTAGGGGATGAGGGGGAAGCAATAAAAGCTGACCAGCATTGCTTTTTACCTTAAGTTAACATCAATATGGCTAAACCCGCCCCTACAATTTACTTATTGTATCCGGTGGGATAGCTCGAATAATCGTCACCGGATTTAGGGGAGTAAAACGAGTGAGTTGGGCGACGGGAATGGAACGGGAAAGGTGAACCTGTAACAATCGATACATCCAACCGCGATCGCTAAACCAGTTGACTGCCTGATTTAGGTGTTCTAAGGTGGCTAAGGCTAACACCACTATGCCATTATCTCCTAATTGTGCCTGGGTTCGTTCTAAGATTTTTAACAAATTACCGCCACTTCCGCCAATGAAAACCCGCTGGGGGGTGGGCAGTTGAGATAATATATCCGGTGCTGTACCATAGATAGAGGTAACATTCTTAACCTGTAAACGGCGGCAATTTTGTTCAATTAAAGCCGTTCCCATCGTCGTTTTTTCAATCGCATAGACGTGAGAGGTAGGCGATAATCGGGCAATTTCAATGGAGACAGAACCCGTTCCCGCACCAATATCCCAGATAATTTGTTCGGGTTGTAGGGAGAGTTCCGCTAAAATCAGAGTACGGATTTCTCGCTTGGTGATTAAACCCGGGCGATCGCGAAAACTGGCAAAGCTGTGATCCGATAGCCCTAAAATCGGTAAAGTGGCGACATCTAGGGGAGTATCACTAGGTTCAGACTGACGCAGGAGAATCACCACATTCAGCGGCGCGATCGCTTCTAAGTGTACCGCATCCACAGGCAAACACCGCACCCGTTCATCCATTCCACCCAGGTTTTCACACAGCCAAAACTGGTACTCACAGGGTAAATCCAGATCAAGTAATAGATTTGCGATCGCACTCGGCGTATTTATTTTATCCGTCAGCACGGCAATTTTTTCCGTCCCCTGTTGTAGCGCTTGAGTTAACCGTTCTAAAGAACGCCCATGACTACTAATTGTCACCGCATCTTGCCAAGGAACTTTAACCCGACTAAACGCTAATTGTACCGCACTGACATGGGGATGAAACGTGAGATGTTCAGGGGGCAATTCAGCTAATAATAAACGTCCCAAGCCAAAAAACAAAGGATCGCCACTCACTAACACGATGATACAGCAATTTAGCTCATTCTTAGCCAACTGGCGACGAATCTCGCGGATTACCTGCGTCAAATCCCCCAAAACCAAGCGGTGTGCGGGATGTTCAGGGAAGTAACCCAAGACGCGATCGCTCCCGATTAACAGCGTCGCCCGTTTAACTAATTGTCGCACGGATTCTGTCAGTCCCGCCGCACCATCTAAACCGATTCCGATTACATGGATGTCATTGGTCATTTGTCATTGGTCAGTCGACATTCACCCTAGTCCCTATACCACTCTGCACTGGCTAGGCGATCACAATTGTTGAGCAACTGTTACACTAAGTAAATTTTTTTGTTCATTTTCAGAAGCGATTACCCTTTTTCGTTTATCATTATACAATTATGATTAAGAAATAAGAGGACTTTCCTAGAAAGATACGATATCTCCAATATCTAGCAGAGTTGATCACCAAGGCAGAGGAGTCTATGAGTTCCCGGCGACACATCAAAAAGAAAGGCATTAGTAAATCTACTTTTACTCCTCCTGTCAATCCCTTCAAAAGCCGGGGGTTCGGTAACGGTATCCAGGCAAGAAATGCCCAACTACCTGAGAGCAATTCGCTAAAGCCACGCCCTTTTGCCTCCCCCAACCCAGGATTATCCCAACCATCAGATACCCGTTCTGTTGAAGAAAAAATGGAAGGGGCAAACCAGTTTGGTTACAATGCGTTAGAGGTACCGGTTCATGCGCCACAAACGCCACCGCTACCAGTTCAGACAAAGGAAAAGGGATTGGGAAGTTGGCATCAACCATCAATTCAGAGAGTTGCTCCGCTAAGGAATCGGTTGAATTTGTGGCCCAAGGAGCAATTGCCTCAACAAGAGACTCAAGAGCAGAATCAAGGTTCTTTGGAGTTGGCTCCCGGGGTGCAGCCGAGTGAGGAAGGAGTTAGGCGAAAGTCGAATAAGCTTCAGTTCAAGCTAGAACAATCGCCTGCCTCGGATCTGCCAGCTCGCGATCGCCTACAACTTCAACAAGAACCTACATCTAAAGCGAATAAAGAGCAAGATAAGATTCAACAAGAAGATCAGCAAACAGATTCTATTCAGAACCCTAGAGGAGATAGTACCGATCATAGTCATGAATCTTCACAATCCATAAAAGAAGCACCAGCCGTCGATAACCCAACCTCTTCAGAGGCGTCTGGAAATATGCCAAGCAGCGATGTGGGAACCAACGAAGTTATCTCTGAAAATCAACAACAGAATTCTCAGAGTACAGAAGCAGGCGCTCAAGAAAATGCAGTCAGCAGTACCCCAGATGCTAATGGAGCTGGGACTGACGGTGGATCTGATCAGGTTAACTCGTCAGCAATAGTCGCTACAGCTCAAGGAAATGGAGGTATCACCACAGCTAAGAGTGGCGGGGCTGTGATCACAGACTCAACAAATGCGTCCCAAGTCAGCACGGCATCTGAGGTAAAGTCTGAGTTTACCACTGATACTAATGATACTAGCCCCGAATATGCTGCCCTGATTCAGGAACTTGCTGCTCAGCATGCACTTATGCTGACGAATGCTGAACAGCAGAAGGCTCAAATTACCAATGCTGCTGAACAACAGAAGCAAACTATTCAGCAGAAGGTTGAAACTCAGACGGTGAGGATTGAGGGGACTTACGATCAGGTCATTGCCCGTATCCAAGGTACGGCTGAAGCCCAGCGCCAATCAATTTATGGCGGACTAGAGGTTGAACGTGCTAGAGTCAATGCCTCCGCTGAAGCAGAGCTTGCTCAACTAGAAACGGCAGTTGCAGCCAAAAAGAAAGCTGTTGTGGAAAAGGGCAACGAAAAAGCAGGTAAAGCTCGTGAGATGGGTAATAAAGAAGCCCAACGTGCCCAGCAGGGAAGCACTGAGCGAGGTCGGCGTGCTGAAGAAATTGGTAGCCAGAAAACTGCTCAGTATAGAAATGGTGAAAATGGTGCAGAAATTGCTAGTAATATTCACAGCGAAGTTCCTAAACTAGTCCAAAAGTTCTTCCAGATTGGTAATGATGTTGCTAGTGGTGTCCGTGAAAAAGCTGGGGAGGTCGCTGGGAATTTTCGTGAGGAAGCAAGGGAGATTGCTGGAGAATTCAATAAGTCGCAGGGTGATGCTCGCCAGCAAATCTTAGAGAACCGTAATAAAACGCTGGAAACATTGCAAAATATGGCGGACGATGCTGCAACCCAGCTCAGTAACCAAACAAATGATCTGGTTCAAAAACTTAGCACTGATAAGGCAAGTAAGGCAGCACAGATTCGTGAACTTGCTCCAGGGTTAAGTGCCTCATTAGACGAAAATGTAAGGGATGCACTCACCAAAATTGATACGCAGACTGCTAGCACATCTCAGGAATTGAACAGCTTTGCCGAGCAGGTAAAAGAGGGGGGTTGGTATCCACCGTTTGTGCAGAATGCAAAGGTTGAAGTTTTGGCATCAATTGCTTCCCAGCAAAGTGAGCAACAACAATTTGTTGCACAAGTGGTAGGTAGTTTTGGACAGGCAGCATCAACTGCACAAACAGAGGTGACTGGGCAAGCGCAAACAATCATCAGTGCAGTGGAACAGGTCGGTCATGACTTCCAGACCAACGCCAGCAAAATTGCCGATGATACCAAAGGCAAGATGCAAGAAGCCTCTGGTAAGGGCGAGGAAAGCATGAAATTAGTTACCCAGGAGGTAGAGAAAAAGCTACAGGAAGCAGTTGATAAGAGTGATAGTGAATGGGAAAAGCAGCTTAGTGAAAAGGCTACTGAAATTGCTGGGGAAGTAGACAAAGCACTGGCGAAAGAAGATGGCGCTTTAAATGACTTCTCGGCGGAAATTGATGCTCGTGCCGCCCGTGCCGCTGATCCAGGTATCCTAGAGGCAATTTGGGATTTTGTCGCTGGTGTCTTTGAAGGCATCGTTATTGGTGCTTGGGAGACGCTTAAAGCGATATGGGAAGCGATTAAAGAACCTCTGTTTTGGATCGTTGTCGCTGTTGTCGCTGTTGTGCTGGTAATTGCAGTAATTGTACTGGTTATCAAGGGAGCGGCGGTGCTAGCGGCAATTGGTGCGGTACTGGCGTTTGCTGGAAAAGTGCTGCTGGTAATTGGTGTAATTGCTGGCGTGATTGCTGCTGGTTACTACATCTACTTGATGATTACTCAGCCTGACCTCAGCCCCCGTGAACGTGGTCGGTTGATGGGTAAAGCAATTTTTGAAGTCATCATGGCGTTTGCTGGTACAGGTATTCTCAAGCGACTGGGTGTATTTGCACAATTGGGTCGCCTGCGTCAGTTAGTTGCTCGTGTGGGTGGTGTTGCTAAAGCCCTACGCCTGATTAATAAAGTACCTGATCTGGAGAAGTTGTTCCTATTGCTTGATAAAGTCGGCGATGCCGATAAGTTAATTCAGTTACTAGACAAGGTTGGTGATGCCGATAAGCTAATTCAGTTGCTAGATAAAGTTACAGATCTTGAAATGCTGGGCAAGTTATTGGATAAAGCTGGTAATGCCCAAAAATTGCTAGATTTGCTCAATGAGCTTGATAATCCCATACAATTGCTACAGCTTCTTAAAAAAGTAAAAGATCCTGATGCACTCATTGAACTGCTACGCTGGAGTAAAGATCCACTAAAGTTACGTCAACTGTTGAGTCAGGTAGATGATGTTTCTCAACTTTTGAGGTTGAAGCAGTCTGTTAGCAACGTCGATGATTTAGTAAGGTTACTCAATAAGGCAGGATACGGTAATACATCACCAGGTTTGCGTATTGAACGTGCAATCAAAAACTACTTGGGCTCTGGTCAACATAGCATTACTGAAATTCAAAAAGCAATTGCCAAGCAACAGAAAATTGATAGTAAAATACTTCATGCTGAACAGCCTAATCCCCATCCCCCCGGAACAGCACCTGCCGGCAATCAGCGCAGAATAATCGGTGGACACTCTCCCGATATCCTAACCCATCCCAACTTCAGAATAATATCGCAGACGACAAACTCAGATGGCACAATTACGGCTAAGTTTGAGAAGTTGTTGCATTCTGGACCTCCACCAGTTTGGTCGAAACCAAAAACATCAACTCTAGCACCACCAGGATGGACACAAGATGATATATTACGTGCTGGCGATGCCATAGCAAAAGAACCCATTCATTTAGGTCCCCGGACAAGTGATGGTGCAACATTACACGTTGGTGATGTTAATGGCGTTAAATGGGTTGTAATTAAAGATAATACAGGGAAAGTAACTAGCTCGTATCCATCTGGTGGTTCTGTACCAACTAGCTTTTAAGATATTCACATTTAAAACAGCAATGTCTGAACTCCTAACAGAACTGGATAACTATCTCAAACTTGACCATCATCCTGATACTTGGTCTGATTTTTCATTCGAGCGAGCAGTTCAACTATTAGACTCACTTGATAATCAGGATTGGAAAATGATCGAGCAAATCTGGTATGAGCGATCTCGCGATTGGCAAGGGCGGTTAGCCGATGCACTTTTCTCATGTAGCAATATCTGTGCTATTACGCTCCTTGAGGATATGTTGCAATCTGATGATCTTGAGGTTTTAGAGCAAGTTCTTGAGTCTTTAGAAGGACGAGACGATGTTTATCAACCTAGTGAATCAGTGAAGCCACGTTTGCAAGAGATTAAGCGCTTATTCAATGATGATTATCACACAGATTTAATTGAAACAATTTTAAGCCGTAAACAATCTTCATAGAGCAATTGCTAATGCCCCTTTCAGCGACAAGACGCTTCGATAAATCATGTTGCATAAATCCTTGCAGTATAGATAATTTTTTCAAAATTTTTTACATTTACGAACCCTTAAAATGCTATATTTACTATTATGCTGACCAAGCAATTTGCTTTAATAAACAACCTCAGTATTTGTTATCAATCAAGCATTGTTCTACCTATTGATGCTGTAAATTTAGTATTGCTAAAACATGGTAAAAATATAGTTGATTGTCGTCTTGTATTTAAAATTGACACCAACGTTTACCAACGTGTTACTAGCCAAAAACTATTCAATTTCACTCCTGACGTTTGGAGATGTAACTCTCATAATCATAAACATTTTGAGGACAGTTCCCCCATCGAAATTGAGGTTGCCCTAAAGCCGGATCTACTTCCTCACCTTCTGAAACACGCCACTACTGCTCAGGAAGCAGCTGATTATCTTTTAAATCTCAGCCAGCAACAATCCGAAAGCAAGTTAACCAATCAAGAAATAAACCCTCTGCTGAAAACTGAAAGCTGGCTATGCCTCTCGGTTAAACAGCATCAAGAATCAGGTGAGGTGGGATTTAGCACATTTTGGAATTATATTAATCCCTCAACGGTAAATCAACCTGATATCACAAGTGATACAATCATAGAGAAGCTGATCAATTTTTCAAAAAAATGGACAGATACCAACCTTTTAGAAAACAGTCAAAATACTTCTGAACACTTATCGACAGATTTTAATAGAATTTTAGAGAGCTTGGTAGGAGTATTGGATGAAAACCTAACCCAGCTTGAAAGCAAAGAAAATACAGAACATCCAATAGCTAATTTTGCTGAAGCCGCCCAAAACGTTACGCCTCAACTATTCCAAGAAATTGCAGGTAAATTTGAAAAATTAATAGACAGTGGTTTAGCCGATCTAGAAAACAAAAGTGAAACAAACAATTCCGTATTCACCACGGTTACTAACTTCTTTGATAAAGAAGATTGGTCTTTTGCCCCAATCCCAAAACAGACAGCCATACCCAGCATTGATGTGGAAGGAGATAGTATCACTTTCCCCCTAATCAAACAACTGGTTTGCACTAATGTCCTGACAATGGATCAGTATTTACCGGGGATTATCGCCGTAGTTGAGAATGATATGTCACCAGTGGATGCAATTATTCATGTTGAAAGCTAATGCTCTACTGGACATAATCTTACAAGTTTTCCCACGCTAAAACAATTAAAGCATTAAGAATCGCCGCCGCAACCGGGGAACCTCCTTTGCGCCCATTAATCCCAATTTGCGGAACTGGGGTTTTTGCTAAAGTCTCTTTTGCTTCTACGACAGAAATAAATCCCACAGGTGCGCCAATAACTAAAGCGGGTTTTACTGAAGCTTGTTGTAACTCAGCACATAATGCTAAAAGTGCAGTCGGCGCATTACCAAACACATAAATAGCTTCAGGAAACTGACGATAACAACTTAATAAACCCGTTTCTGTGCGCGTCTTACCAGGAAGCGCCACCGATGCTTGTTCAACCGCCGCCATTACCGGATTCCCAAACGTCTTACTCACCATTCCCGTAATTCCCTGTTTAACCATACCCACATCAGTAATAATTGGGATTTTATTCTGGATAGCTGTAATTCCGGATGCAATTACATCGGGACTAAACTGAATCAGTTGGGCAAATTCAAAATCAGCGGTACTGTGAATCACCCGCCGGATAATTGTATATTCCTCAGGCGTGAATTTATGTTCGCCAATTTCTTGGTCAATGATAGCGAAACTTTGTTCTAGAATTGGATGATTTAGCGGGTTCATAGAAATTATCTATCGTTATTTTCCCTAAATGAGTCGCGAACTAAATATTCTAATTAAAAGCATTAATCCGTAGAGTGCGTAGGGTGTGTTAGCGTAGCGTAACGCACCATGACATTTATCGAACTCCCAACTCAACCAAAAATTAATCCTGAACACTATTCCCTTCAATCACCTTCTGCAAAAACTCAGAGCGAAACTTAGCCAGAAACATCCTACCATCTCCTACTCACAACTAACGCCCAACCCTCTGCGAACCTCTGCGCTTCCCTCTGCGAACCTCTGCGTTAAAAACGATTC
Source organism: Coleofasciculus sp. D1-CHI-01 (assembly GCF_040218875.1). Lineage (NCBI taxonomy): Bacteria > Bacillati > Cyanobacteriota > Cyanophyceae > Coleofasciculales > Coleofasciculaceae > Coleofasciculus > Coleofasciculus sp. D1-CHI-01. Next base: position 12,242 of record NZ_JAVJQP010000120.1, on the reverse strand, counting down.
AATCATGAAACCAAACCATTCACACCGCAAATACACAAATCCCATCTTCAACAACCTAAAAGAGGGCGGGTTTTAAACTTATCAAAGCTAAACCTTACCCACCCCTCCACGCCACACTAACTCAAAACTCAACAGCTGGAAAATCCGATTCGCGATAGAAATGAGTCATATTATCAAACTTCCGCAACTCAGCCCGCTTAACCAAAAATAAATTATCCTCCTTCCCTAACCATTGCTCATTCAAATCCGATAACATACTACTGATGCGATCGCGCTCAAGCTGTGCTGGAATTTCCCCGAAGTATCCTAACGTAATATGCGCCGTAAAATGGTACTGCTGCTCAACCCCCAAACCAATTAATCCCGGATTTTGATAAAGACAACGCCGGAACTCAACCACTCGTTGGTAAGACTCCTCATCTTTTGGTACTAAAGAAACCCCAATTGCACGGGGCATAACAATCACGCCGAAAAACTGCCAATATATAGGATAAGAACTCCTATACAACTCCTGATATTGCCCAAAACTCTCTCGAATACGTCCCTGAAGTTGAGGTTCAAACTCTGGATTATTCTGCACCGCATCCCGATAATTATTCTCCCAAATTAAATCCGCCAGCGTGAAATGAAAACTCTTAGCCGGAAGCGATATCATCAAACTGGATTGCAATTCCTGCTCTAATATCCCTTGTAACTCCTGTAAACTCCCGTAAAACGCCTCATTCTCCGACTCATCCTCCCACGGTGGCGTCATCACCGTGTATCCTGGAAAATTAACCGCCTTGGTTGTGCCATCAGTCAGATGCTCAAACTTCGGTGACTCCTGGATATTGGGTAACTGGGAGTGATAACTATCGGGTACAGTCATCCTCGCCACCCGATTGACATAGGTTGGATAAGTATCATCCACGTTAAATTTCCTCCGAATACGCTAAACGTCCTTATGCCAATTTATCTTTATTGGGGAGACAATGACTTTTCTCTTACCCAAGCCGTCAACGAATTGCGCCAGTCTGTCCTCGACCCCAACTGGCTGAGTTTTAACTATGATAGAATTCCCCCAGACCAATCAGACGCCGTAATTCAGGGACTCAATCAGGCGATGACTCCCCCTTTTGGAATGGGAGGACGATTAGTCTGGCTAGTCGATACCACCGTTTGCCAAACCTGTTCGGAAAACCTTCTTGCGGAACTTCAGCGCACGCTTCCCGCTATTCCGCCAGAATCTATATTACTGCTCACCAGTCATAATCGCCCCGATGGGCGACTCAAATCCACCAAACTCCTGCAAAAACACGCCAAAATCAAAGAATTTCCCCTAATTCCTCCCTGGAAAACCGAGGAATTAGTCCAACAGGTTAAATCCTACGCCCAAACCACAGGTGTCAAACTCACTCCCCTAGCGGCTGAACTCCTGGCTGATGCAGTGGGTAACAATACCCGCCAACTTGCCAACGAACTTGATAAATTACGCCTTTACGCTGGCGATGAGACAACTAGCTTAGATGAACGCGCTGTTGCTACATTAGTCACTACCACCACTCACAATAGTCTACAATTAGCCGGGAGTATCCTCAAAGGCGATACCCATAAAGCCTTAGGATTGATTGCTGACTTAATCAACAATAACGAACACCCATTACGAATTGTCGCCACCCTGGTGGGACAATTTCGCACTTGGTTATGGGTGAAATTAATGATAAGTGAGGGAGAAAAGGATATAAAAGTTATTGCTAACGCCGCCGAAGTCGGAAACCCTAAGCGTATTTACTTCCTGAAGAAAGATGTGCAACACCTCAGCCTGGATCAATTAATGGCAACGTTACGAGTTTTATTAGAGTTAGAGGTTAGCCTAAAACGCGGTGCTGACGGACTCTCCACTCTGCAAACTCAAGTGATCAAACTGTGTCAAATTTGTCGTTAATTCGTCTTATGTCATTTGTCATTTGTCATTTGTCATTTGTTGACTCCCCCAGCTTCCAGACGTAGCATGCTACGTCTCTACATGGCTTCCCCAGCTTCTCCACACCCAACACCCAACACCCGACACCCTCACACCCTCACACCCGACACCCGACACTGGAACTTCTATCCCCTAAAATAGTTCAGGAAAAACAAGCCCACTCTGGGTTTTGTTGTGTACTGTTTAATTATTTGCGATCGCTATGATCTCGTCTTACTGTAATCACCCTCATTTGCCTCGGTTCTCTCGTCCACTTATTGTAGCTGCACTAACTAGCTTAGGTTTACTGTCTGGGTTCATTCCCGAACTTTCGCGACAGTCTCTAAGTTTGGACTTCAGCCGTGCTGTCTATGCTCAACAAGCCGTTACCGAGGCGGAGGTTACCAACTATGCTAGAGCAGTTTTAGCCATGGAACCCTTGCGCCAAGTAGCCTATAACGAAATTAAAAAAATCGTAAATGGCAACATTCCTGATATCCAGTGTCATCGCTCAGAAACCATCAATCAACTGCCGTCTCAGGAGGCGCGAAAAATTGCCAATACTTATTGTAACCAAGCGTTAGCGCTGGTGAATAATTATTTAACCCCCTCCCGATTCAATCAAATTACACGTCTGGCGGAAAAAGATAGTAATTTACGACAGCGGATTCAAAATGCATTACAAAGACAGCAAGAATCGAGCCAACGATAAGCCCCTCTTGTGGTACAATAACGCTCGGTAAGGAACTCTAGATATAAGATATAAGCAAGAACCCTGAGTTTTACTAAGTTCCTGAGTTCCAAACGGTCAAAACCTGTCAAAATAGAGTTACACTTTGCCGTTGCTACTTGAATCGGATTCCATGTCCATACAGGCGCGATCGCGAACCTATCAGATTCCCTGGACGAGTTGTGTAACCGCACTCGCCCTCGTTCTCTCTGGATGTGCCTCTAACTCCACTCCAGAGGCAAGTCCCACTATTTCCCCGTTACCACCCGAAACTATCACGGAAGAGGAAATCGAAAATTACGCCAAGGCGCTTCTGGCGATTGAAAGTAGCCGTCAAACTGCCTTCAGCGAAATTCAGCAACAGATAAACCAAGACCAGATTCCTAATATTACCTGTACCCAACCCGATTCCCTCAAAGAACTCCCCGATGATGTCCAAGGTATTGCCGTCAACTACTGCAATAAAGCCAAAGAAATTGGCGAAAGTCAGGGGTTTAACATGGCTCAATTTAACGCCATTACTAATACAGCTCAATTTGACCCCGATTTACAACGGCAAATTCAGAATCAACTGATTCGCCTGAAACGGTCACTTTAGCTGGCACTTTAGCTTGACAGATTGGGCAATATATGCTGACGTTGACGAAACGCTTGAACTCAGCGACAGAACTCTCCGCTAATTTTACACTTTCCCTCACCGCCGAGGAACGCACCCGGACACGCTACCGCTTTGAAACCCCAGAGGGTCAGGGTTTGTATCTGCGTTTACCGAGAGGGACGATTCTCAAGGATGGGGATTTACTCCAATCTGAGACAGGTGAGATAGTGGTGCAGATTGCGGCGAAACCCGAACCCGTTTTAACCGTTACGTCCCCCCATCCCCTGAGTTTACTGCGAGCCGCTTATCATCTCGGTAATCGCCATGTCCCCCTAGAAGTCACTCCCCACTATTTACGTTTGTCACCTGACTCCGTTTTACAGGCGATGCTAAATCAGTTAGGCGTAGATGTGAAGCCAGAAATCGCTCCCTTTCAACCCGAATTTGGGGCGTATCACCATCACAGTTAAACCCACATTCCGCACTTCCTCGCCATCGGGACAGGTCATTTTGTATAGGGCTAAAGCCCTGACTACGAACTTCTTTAAAAACATAATTTACGACGTTATAGCTGACGGTTTCTGAGCAGAGAGTACACCAAACCGAATCAAACCCCGCCGATACCCCCGACTCATTAATCCCAACGATAGCGCCGCTTGCACTGTACCCCAACCACTTTTGAGTAAACCGATTAACGCTTGGGGTTCAAAGGCTGAATCAATGACAATATCCCAAAACGGTGCGACTGCATCTGACCAATCATCAGTGCGAATATCCGCAAAAGATAACTCACGGGCAATTGCGGCATACTCTGGCAATGAAATCACATAAGGTAAACAGTAAACCTGGTAAATTTGCTCTAAATGCTCCTTTTCATCCACCGTCAAACCTCCCGTGGCTGGCGTAATCGGACGATGACACCACGTCGCCATCAGAAATGTCCCACCCGGTTTCAGAACCCGGTAGCATTCTGCCAGAAATTTCTGTTTATCGGGTAAATGTTCCCCACTTTCTAACGACCAGATAAAATCAAAACAGTTATCCGCAAAGGGCATATCCAAGGCGTCAGCCACCTGAAATGCTACCTCAGCCTCTAACCCTGTCTCCTTTGCCCGTTCTGTTGCTCTCGCCGCTTGGACGGGACTCAGGGTAATTCCTTGTACCTGCGCCCCAAACCGTTGGGCTAAGTCCAAAGAACTCCCGCCAATCCCACACCCCACATCTAAGATATTCTCGGCGTGCTGCACATCACCCCAATTCAGCAGTTCCTCAATTAAATCAATTTGCGCCTGACGCCGATTCTTTTTCTCGCGACCCAGCGGACCATAATAACCATGGTGCATGTGTTCGCCCCAAACCTGTTCCCACAGTCCAGAGGAGGCGTCGTAAAACTGCTGAATTTGACGCTGAAGTGTTGAACTCATGAATTGTCCTTCGTCATTGGTCATTGGTTATTGGTCATTGGTCATTGGTTTTTCCCTGTTTAGAGTTTAAGCTGATGATCGGCGCACCGACCAAGATGGACAAAAAAATACCCCCGCCATTTTAGCAGGGGGTGGTTAATCACTTCCACATCAGGGTAACAACTATGATTAAACCTATCGAACAATTGTGAAAAAAAGGTGAAAAGTAAAAAAAACCCTCAGTTCTAGGCTGAGGGGACTATGTAGGAAGGAGCATAACCCTTTATATCTCTGGAGTCTGGGAACCTATGCAGTTAGCAAAGGCATAGTCCTGGAATTCTCAAAATTTTCTCTCTTCCCTAAAATTTTACTTTTGATTGCGATAAAGTAGCCACAGGAAATAGGGAGCGCCAATTAATGCTGTAACCAGTCCCGAAGGCATTTCTCTAGGCGCAAGGATAATTCGACCTAGACTATCTGCCAAGGTGACTAGAATGGCTCCCAAAATTGCGGCAATGGGAAGCAGTTGGCGATGACGGGAACCAACGAGGAGGCGGGCGGCGTGGGGGGCGAGTAAACCGACGAAACTAATCGTACCCACCGTAGAAACGGCTGTCGCCGCTAAACCCACCGCGATCGCAACGGACATGAGGCGAGCTTTTTCCAAGGATAACCCTAGGGTACGGGGTAAGTCTTCCCCTAATGCCATCAAATCCAACCAGCGAGAGATCAGCCAAGCTAAAGGCAGTAAAATTAGAAACCAAGGCAGTAATCGCCATAGCTGATCCCAAGTGCGGGCGTAGGTACTGCCTACCAGCCAGACTAAAGCTTGTGCGACTCGTAATTTCGCGATCGCAACTAGGAGATTAATTCCGGCGGCACAAAATGCAGAAACGGCAATCCCTACCAATGCTAGGCGGGCGGGTGACACGCCTCCTTGCCAAGCGGCTAAATAGACGCAACCAAAGGCGACAAACGCGCCGATAAAGGCGGCAATGGAAACCGCTTCCACAGGTGCATTGGGTAATATTACCAGAACAAACACCGCCCCTAACCCAGCCCCGGAGGTAATCCCAATAATTTCCGGTCCAGCCAAGGGATTGCGAACTACACCCTGTAGGAGTAAACCACTGGCGGCTAGGGATGCGCCAGCGAATAGGGCGACTAAAAGACGGGGTAGGCGGAGGTGGAAAAGGACTTGTTCTGATAGTGCTGTACCCTGCCCAAGGATAGTATTTAAGAGTTGCTGCCCGTTGAGGGAAATACCGCCTAATAATAAGCCAGCCACTAGGCTAATTAGGAGTAATCCAATCACAATTAGGAGTAAAACCGGGTACGAAAGACGGCGAGAGGATTTCCCTGACACCGCAAATTCCCCAACCGTTCCCCGTTGTCCCGATTGAGAAACCCGCACTAGCCAAATTAGAAACGGTGCGCCGATTAAAGCGGTGACTGTACCCGCAGGCAATTCGCTGACAGTCCCGGTAACAAATCGCGCCACCACATCCGCCCCGACTAACAGTACAGCCCCCCAGAGGGCGGCTAAGGGTAGCAGGTGTTGGTGTTTCTGATATCCCATCAATCGCCCCAGGTGAGGCGCAACCAACCCGACAAAACCAATCGGTCCGACCACACTTACGGCTACGGCTGCTAAAAAGATACCCACCCCAGTTGCCATCAAGCGAGTCAATTGTATCCGTTGACCGAGCGATCGCGCGATTTCATCTCCCAGTGAGAGTACGTCAAGGGACTTCGCCATCAGGATCGCAGCAATTGCCCCTAGCAATACCTTCGGTGCTGCATAAACTGTACCACTCCAATCGGTTTGCACCAGGGAACCCGCACCCCAGAAAAATAAACCGGCAATTTCATTTTCATAAAATAGTTGTAACAGGGCAGTCAACGCCGCTAACATCAACGAAACTGCCACACCGGCTAAGGTAAGCCGGATCGGAGTAATTTGCACACTAGAGGCGATCGCATAAACCAACAACGCCGCTACCATTCCACCCGCAAATGCCACCAGCACCGGAGATTGGGCAAATAGAGTCGGCATTGCGATCGCGGATGTAGTGAGGGCTAAATAAGCGCCTGCATTAATCCCTAATGTAGCTGGAGATGCCAGGGGGTTACGAGTCACGGTTTGCAGTAAAACCCCCGCGATGCCTAATGCTGCACCTGCAATCACACCAATTGTGGCGCGGGGTAAACGCACGTAACGCACCAGATTATCAGCCGTGGTGTTATCTGGGGAGAAAATCGCGGTGATAATCGTGCTGATATCAAGATCTGCCTGCCCTTGGGTAATATGAATAGCAAAAACCAACAGCAGTAACAGCGCGATCAGACTTGTCCTTAGTCCTTTGTCATTCGTCATTCGTCATTTGTCATACTCGTCCTTTGAAAATTAAACCCATTTTTGTAGGGGCGGGTTTTACCGATAACATTTAGGAGAAAACGTTTAACTTAACTAAACCCGCCCCGATTCAATTTTAAATTGGCTGAAAACAATGCCAGACTAGCCAAGCGAAGGGACAAAACCCTCTCAGTCGGGGCGGGTTTAGTCAAATCAGGGTCTCAAAAAAGGATAATTGTCAAACCCGCCCCTACACAATCAAAAAGCGCTAACCACATTTTCAACCAGTACCTGGGCTGACAAAGGACCCCCAAATACCCAAGTATCTGATCCTATGGGATAAAGGCGGTTCTCTTGCACAAACTGTAAGTTCTGCCAAACTGGATTTTTCTGTAACTGTTTAAAATGCGTATTTTGGTTTTCGGCAATATAGAGAAAGTTCCCTTTATCGACAGCAGGTAACGCTTCCACCCATACTGTATTAAATCCAAAGCGATCAAATTCCCCAATCCAGGCATTTTCTAACCCAATTTGGCTTAAAATTTGCACCGCCATGGCATCATCAGTAAATAGGCGTAGCTGGGGAACGCCGGGGACAAATTGCCCCAATATAAATCGAGGAGTTGTTAAATGAGACTCTTGTAATTGGTTGGAAGCTTGGTTAAATGTTTCCTGCATCTGGTTGAGAACCGCTTCCCCTTGGGGGCGTCGGTTGACAGCATCGGCAATCTCTAAGAAGGTTTGCTGCATCCGTTCTAGTTGTGTGGATTCATCAGCGGCGGGATAGGGATTAAATAGAAGAGTTGGCGCGATCGCAGATAAGGTATCGTAGATAGGCTGATGGCGTAACTCTACACCTAAAATTAAGTCAGGTTGCAATTGTGCGATCGCTTCTAGGCTAGGTTCCTGACGTGTACCCACATCTATCACTGTTTCTGCCAACGTTGGCTCAATTTGCACAAATTGCTGATACCCTGGGATATCTGCAACGCCCACAGGCTGCATTCCCAATGCCAACAGATCTTCAACATACTCCCATTCCAAAGCCACAACGCGGGTAGCTGTGTTGGTTATAGGTGTCGATTTCTGGGGAGAGGCTGTACACGCCACTCCTAAAGCAGAGAGTACCGCCGTGACTAAAAATTGGCGTCTGTTAATTTGATTCATCGGTTTTACCTAAATCACAGGGAACACATAGCGGTAAACCATTGATGGGGTGAGGAACCACAACCATCTTCACCCCGAAAACATCCCAAATTGTCGGCGGGGTGATCACATCAGCCGGAGATCCGGACGCCACAACTGTCCCTTGAGACAGTACAATTAAGCGATCGCTATAGGCGGCGGCTTGGTTCAAGTCATGCAGTACCCATCCCACGGTAATCTGATGTTCACGGTTTAAGCGCCGGACTAAAGACAGTACCTCAAGCTGATGACGGATGTCCAGAAAGGTGGTAGGTTCATCCAGTAATAACACCTCAGTCTGTTGTGCCAGCGCCAGGGCAATCCACGCCCGTTGGCGTTCACCGCCGGAGAGAGTGTCCACAGAACGATCCGCCAACGGTTCTAACCCTGCTATTTCCAACGCCCATCGCATTGCGGCGATATCTTTAGCAGAAAAGCTACCCAGCAAGCTGCGGTGGGGATAGCGACCAAAGCCAATTAATTCCCAAACGCTAATATTAGCAGGTATCTCTGACGATTGAGGTAGCATGGCTAACTGACGGGCAACCTCGCGAGTCGGCATCTGGGCGATATTGCGACCATTGAGATAAACGGTTCCTTTACTCGGTTGGATCAGGCGTGCCAAGGTTCGCAGTATGGTACTTTTTCCTGATCCATTGGGTCCAATTAAAGCTGTCACCTCTCCCGTTGGCAGAGTGATTGAAAGGTTCGGAACAATCGGTTTTTCACCGTAACGAATAGTTAGATTATTAGCAGTAAGTGTCATAAGGAAGGCAACCGGCAACAGTAGGCAAACGATGTAGGGTGGGCATTGCCCACCTTACCTTTAAGGTTGTAGGGGCAGGTTTTACCGATAACATTTTTCAATGACCAATAACGGAACTAAACCCGCCCTTCTCAGAAAATAGGCGTGCAGAGGTAAGCGGTTCGGCATTTAAGAATAATGCAGGACTTACGCAGCTACACTACAGGGGAGAAGGTGCGTTACGCTTCGCTAACACACCCTACGGTATATCTGGAAAAACTGATAACTGATCACTGATAACTGATCACTGATAACTGATCACTGATAACTGATCACTGAAAAATCACCACGTTAACGAATAGCTAACCCCCAACGTAATCCCCCTCGCCGCCGCATTACTCAATTCATTGGTTTGCAATTGCGAAACCACAGGGAAATACTGGTTATTCAGTAAGTTATGAACGCCGATTTTCAGAACCCCTTGACCCAATTGAATCTGACTGATGTAGTCCAACGTCACATAACTATCCACCTCATTTAAACCAAATCCAGTTCCCTCCGGATCACGATTTCCCGAAAACAAAAGCTGGAGACGATTGCGCCAATCCGGTGTAGTTTGATTTTCCACATAAGCCGTTATTTTCAACGGGGGAATTGTAAACCCATCCAAATCCGCATCAAAATCGCCATCATCATCACTATCCCGTTTCCCTTCTGTCCAACTCACCGTTGTGCCGAACTGCCAATTTTGGACAGGTTGTACGTCTAGTGTTGCTTCTACGCCATAAACCTGCTGGGGCGATCGCGTGACGGTTCCCGGTGCGGTAAAGGTTGTGCCTAAGTCGGATTCGTTGTAAAACCCCACCAGAGAAGCTTGAACCGTTCGCCAATTTCCCCGAATTCCGAGTTCAAAGTGATCGACTTTTTGGGCTTCGGGACGTAAGGATTCGACTGAAAAACCTGCCGGGGCATTTCGTAAGGCTAAACCCACATCAGCAACAGAAAAGCCTTGGGCAAAGTTGGTGAATAAATCCAACTCATCGGTTGCGTAAAATACAGCACCAATATTAAACAGCGTGGCATCATAATCTAACTCACCTCCGCCAATATCATCGCCGCGAATGGTTGTAAAATCATCGGCATTAACCCCAATTCGTTCATGACGGATGCCGCCATTCAAAATCCAGCTTTCACTAATATCCCATTTCAACTGGGCAAATAGTCCCAAGCTATTTTGGTCAAACGGAGGTGTCCAAGACCGTTCCCCAGTTTCTCGGAACACTAAACCGTTACTCCGTTCAAATCTATCTTCCTCAAAAATAGAAACAGGTTGAGAACTGTCTTCACTAGAATAATCCAATCCCCACAGTAACGTAATAAACTCATTCGGGTCTAAGGGAGTCTCAACCTGGAAGCGACCGCCCCATTTTTCCGATTCCAGTTCCGATTGGAAAATAACATTCCCTAAACTATCAAAATTACGGGCATCAAAGGGGAAAAATCGGGTGGAATAATCACGATAATAGAGTTGTCCTTTTAGGCGACTCCCCAAAATATTTTCATGACTGTAGTCAAGGTTGATCACCGTATTTGTTGTACCTTGAGGATCATCTAACTCCAATCCTTCCAAGGCGCGGGCTTTTTGCCGTCCATCTATGTCCAGAATCCTCGGATCAGTGGTGAAATCAGTATGTTGTTGATCATTTAAGTGATTAATCGTCAATTGTAAGCGTTGATCCTCACTCAAATCGATGCCAACTTTACCCAAAAGATTCAGGATATCCGCATCAGCTAACCCTCCTTGTCCATTCGGATCAGGCGGAATGCGATCGCCTTGGGCATCAAAGAAGCCGCTAGTCTCAGTAAAAGACGCCGTTAATGCATAGTCAAACGTTCCTTGTCTGCCAGAGAGATGCTGTTGGAGATGATAGCCAATACTGTCATCAACGTGAGTTAGGGATGAATTGATACCAAGTTCTGTGGTTGATGTGAATTGGTTGGTTGTGGGTTGTCTGGTAATAATATTGACAACGCCACCCGTCGCCCCATCCCCATAAATGGCGGTGGGACCTCGTAAGACTTCTACCCGTTCAATCGCCGAGGGGTCAATACTACTTAAATCCCGAAATACATTCCGACTGGTGGATTGAGGAACGCCGTCAATCAATACCAGCACATTCCGCCCTCGCAGAGATTGCCCAAACGCGCTACTGCTTTGAGTCGGCGGCGCAAATCCGGGGACAACTTGACCGAGAATATCACCCACATTTTGAGTCAAATTGCTTTGTTCTTCAATTTCGTCGCGGGTAATCACGGTTACTGAACGCGGAACATCCGAGAGTTCTTCTTCGGTACGAGTGACGCTGACGATAATTCGTTCAAGTAGCGGATCAGGACTTTCCGGTGACAGGGGTGGCTGTTCCGTTGGCGTCAGGGGTTCTTGTCCCAATTCCGGGGAGGGGACTTCTGTAGACGGTGGGGTTGGGGTTTCTGGGGAAATGGGGGCTTCTGTTGATGGTGGGGTAGGCGTTTCTGGAGAGACGGGTATTTGGGGAGACGGTGAGGTTGGAGTGTCAGGGAAAACTGGAACTGCTGTGGATGGGGGGGTAGGCGTATCTGAAGAGGGAACTTCCGTGGATGGTACTGGGGGTGTTGAAGTCGGTGGAGTCGCCGTTGTAGTTACGGGTGCAACTAAACTAAATGCTAATTGTTGATTATTTCGATCAATTTGGACAGTCGGAACACCCGCTTGACCAATCACCTCAACTCGAACAGTATTAGCATATTTGTGAAACACTCGCACGGAGGCAATATCAGCGCTGGGATTTTCCAGACGAATCTCTTCACCGTCTGGTAAGGCTAATTGAGAATTAATGATATCGGCAAAAAAGGTATTTCCGTGAGAGGCAGTAAAGACTCTGGTTTGGCTATCATCTTTTGTTTCTAAGATAACTTCAAGTCCGGCTACTGTGGGGTTAAGTTGCACATCGGTGACTTCGACAACCCCGGCTTTTACAGGGGCGGCTGCGACTAGGCAAATGGTGCTGGTTAGACCCATTAAATTCAATGCTTGTTGATTGTTCATTGTTGATTATTGACTGTGATTTATTTTTTACTTGCCGGATACGCTGGGTTAGTCAATTAATTAGGGGCTGCTGAATAAGTCTTGTGGTGAGGGGGAGCTGGGGAAGCTGGGGAAGCTGGGGGAGCTGGGGGAGCAAGGGTACATTTTACCTGAGCAAGGTGATGCCATACTTATGAAGGATGCTACCCCATTTCCTTG
>NZ_JAVJQP010000105.1:0-21572 GCF_040218875.1 Coleofasciculus sp. D1-CHI-01 | reverse complement strand
TGAGGCATTTGGACCGAAAATGATTCCAGCCGGATTCATTAAATATAAGTTAGGATTGCCGCCTGTGACCTGAATTAACCCGTTAATCACAGAGGCGTCACCACCGACGACGCGACTGAGGATATTATTTAAATCTGGATTGGCTAAAAAGTTGGCGACTTCTTCGGGATTTAAGCCAAACTGCCCGAAACTGTGGAAGAGGTTTTTGCCATCAGAAGACAGACTCCCACCGGAAATGTCGATGCGGTTCCCATCCGGTGTGACAATTGTCCCTGTACCGTCTGCTGGGGTTATCGATTGTGCCAGAACTAGGACTTCAGAGGAGGTGCAAAGGCTGAAAACCCAAAGCCAAAATCCGGTAACAGCGGCGGTTAAAAAATGTACTCTGTTCATGGCTGATTCATTAACCCAGCACAGGTTGGGTTTCAAGGGGACGTTTAATACTACTCGCTTCGTTGCCAGATCTATATCTTGGATCTAACACATCTGCCAAGCTGCGATCGCACTCACTCTTTTTAGGCTAATAATCCCACCCTACTGACATGACACAAAAATAGATTGGGTTCTCTGGACGCAAGGATGGTGCCCTCACGAGGTCTTCCCGTTGGGTGTTACACCACTCACTACAGTCTGGCATGGGGCAATTCACTTGGCTAGACAACCTAACTCACAATACTCACAATACACATTGATGGCATGATCACCGACTTTAATCAGATTCAACTCGCTCGTCAAGTCTAATTGAAAAAGATTAACAATTCTCAAATTAGTCAAGCGGTGATGTAACTTTATATTTAGTAATGAATAGCAATCGTTAATTGAGTTCGTTCTGGAAACAATTGATAAACTCAAGGGGCTTTCAAAAGCGGATTGGGTATCAGTCTCCATTTTCAAGCCACACCCTGACAGTCTCACAAGTATCACCCAGCAACGGGTTTGATACGTCAGGATTCGCTATCATCCAGATCATGGCTCTTTATCTGAAGAGAGTTTAACTTGGGCTATTTATGTTATATTTCTTTACAGATAGACCCGGACTGTCGCTTATATCAATGTGGTTGTGTCTATAAAAAGCCGAAACCAGCTTGATTTGCGCTCAAGCGATCGCAAACCGAAGCAATGGGATACCATCATTGCTGAAAGCGTAACTATGGAATATAAATCCGGCAATCAGCGCTATCAAGTACTCAAAGGGATTGACTGGCAAATTCAGCGCGGTAATATTCAAATCCTCATGGGACCATCAGGTTCGGGGAAAACGACGTTCCTCTCTATTCTGGCGGGACTACTGACGCCTTCATTAGGCAAGGTTTACCTACTGGGAGAAGAGATCACCAAAATGTCCAGCGCCAAGCTAGCCCGCTTTCGGCGAAACAATATTGGCTTTATTTTCCAGCATTTTAACCTGTTTCCGGCGCTAACGGCAGCCGAGAATATAGAAGTTGTGCTGAATATTAAAGGGATTCGGGGGACTAAAGCGCGATATCAGGCACAGGAGTTGCTCGAACACGTTGGATTAGAGATGCACGCCAATCAACGCCCTGCTAACTTGTCGGGGGGACAGAAGCAACGAGTCGCGATCGCACGTTCCCTAGCAGGTCATCCTCAGATTATCATGGCAGATGAACCCACGGCTGCACTCGACTCAACCAGTGGACATCGGGTGATTGAATTATTGCGGCGGTTGGCAAAGGAAGAAGGGTGTACAGTACTGATGGTGACTCATGACCCTCGTATCCTGGATGTCGCTGACCGAGTAACCTATCTCGAAGATGGGATTGTGAAGACATCTGGCATAACTTGACGCACAATAGTCTTAAGGTGAATGGCAGGCTCTAGTCAGCCCTGAACTAAAGTTAGCCCTGAACTAAAGTTCGGGCTTAAAGCTTAAACCCGTTAAAACGGGTTCAATGACTGACTGAGTTAATCTCCAGTCAGCCCTGAACTAAATTACTCGAAGAGAAGCCGTTACTCTTCGAGAACGCTTCGCGAACGCATGCGTCTACGGGCTTAAAGCTTAAACCCATTAAAACGGGTTCAATGACTGACCGAGTCAGCTCAATTTTATTCCTAGTTCGTAGTGGCGCTGTATTCGTCCTAAACGCTCACATCGCTGACTACAAACCTTGAAACAGGTTAGTCCATTTTAATGGACTTAAGCTTTTAGCCAAGAACTTGAGTTCTTGGCTAATGTTAACGCTGTACCCTTTAACACACCCTAAGTAAAATTTATGCGGTATTTGATTACAAGTGCGTTACCCTATATCAATGGGATTAAACACCTGGGAAATTTAGTCGGTTCCATGCTTCCGGCTGATGTCTATAGCCGTTTCCTGCGACAGGAAGGTGAGTCGGTTCTGTTTATATGTGCCACAGATGAACATGGTACACCAGCGGAATTAGCCGCATTAGAAGCCGGATTAGATGTCGCCACCTATTGTCAAAAACAACACGAACGGCAAGCCGAAATCTATCGAGGGTTTGGACTGTCTTTCGACTATTTTGGTCGTACTTCCTCGCCAGATCATCACGAATTAACCCAGCATTTCTATCAACGTCTTGATGAAAATGGCTTCATGGAGGAACGGGAAATTCGTCAGGTTTACTCTCATGAAGATAGTCGTTTTTTACCAGACCGATATATTATTGGCACTTGTCCCCATTGCGGATACGATCGCGCTAGGGGAGATCAGTGTGAGAATTGTACCTCGGTATTAGATCCCACGGATTTGATAGAACCCCGTTCGGCGGTTTCCGGCAGTACAAATCTAGAAGTCCGCACCACTAAACATTTATTCTTGAAGCTGACTACCCTTAGTGATGAAGTACGTTCCTGGGTGGATAATCAGCAAAAATGGACAACGTTGACCAAATCCATTGCCCTGAAATGGTTAAATGAAGGATTACAAGACCGTTGTATTACCCGTGATTTAAATTGGGGTGTGCCTGTACCTCGTCCGGGATTTGAGGGGAAAGTATTTTATGTCTGGTTTGATGCTCCCATTGGCTATATTTCTGCTACAAAAGGATGGGCAAATCAACAGACTGAACCGGAGGCTTGGAAACCGTTGTGGTATGATGCCCAAGATATTCGCCATGTTCAATTCATGGCAAAAGATAATTTGCCCTTCCATACAATTATGTGGCCCGCGATGATTCTGGGAACGCGGGAACCTTGGACAATGGCGGATGATATTAAGGGCTTTAATTGGTTAACTTATTATGGCGGTAAATTCTCCACCAGTTCTAAACGTGGGATATTTTCGGATCAAGCCTTAGAGATTGTACCCGCTGATTACTGGCGCTATGCTTTAATTGCCATGTCTCCAGAATCGGCTGATTCGGCGTTTACCTGGGAGTTATTTCAAATTAAGATAAACAAGGACTTGGCAGACAATCTGGGTAATTTTGTTAACCGGATACTCAAATTTGCCAATAGTCGATTTAAAGGAGTAATTCCAGAAGGAGGAACGCCGGGAGAGGCGGAACAACGGTTGCAGGAAAGTTGTGAAAGTTTGACAACGAAACTGAGTAATTGCCTACAAAATCTGGAGTTTCGCAAAGCGGCTGAAACCTTATGTGCGCTGTGGACAGTGGGGAATCAATATATTGACGAACGCGCACCTTGGGCGCTGTTTAAGCAAAATAAGGAAGAAGCGGCGTTGGTGATTCGCACTTGTATTAATCTGATTCGGCTGTATGCGATCGCGTCGAATCCGTTTATTCCGTTTACGGCGGAGAAACTCTTTGATGCGTTGCAGTTATCGGAAACAGAGAGAACGCAAAGGTTAACTCAGGCGGTGGATTTTAATGCCTTGGTAGCGGGTCGTTCTTTTGAGGTTCCGCCTCCTCTATTTCGCAAGTTAGAGGATACAGAAATAGCCGAATTGCGCCAACAATTTGGAGGCGAATAATTCAGAGTGAGACGTGTAATAAGCTGTTATGCATTTAAATTGGGTATTAGTAGCGAGCAAGATGCAAAGCCTGCGGCATGGCTTCGCTAAACGCACTACAAGGATTTCACCATTATTGACATTAAGGTTTAAATGCCGAACAGCTTAGCACGTCTGGAATATGGGGAAGCATCATTTGGCTTCCCCGTGCAAAAAAAGTGAAGAGGGGGATCTAAAAAGGAGGAATTTAACGGTAACAGGGTGTGTTAATACAGGCGTTACCGCTGTAACGAAACACTATAAGATAAAATAAATCTCACTATTATGAGGCAATTAAACTCTCATCAAACGAACCAAGATGCAGATTAAATATACCCTTTCTGAAGACAAAATGCCCAAAGCTTGGTACAACATCCAAGCCGATTTACCCACACCCGTACCCGGCGTTCTTAATCCCGCCACAAATCAACCGATTACGCCGACTGACTTGGAACCTCTGTTCCCGATGGCATTAATTCAACAAGAAGTTAGCACCGAACCGGAAATCGAAATTCCGGAGGCTGTACAATCAATTTATCGTCAGTGGCGCCCGACTCCACTTTATCGCGCCAGACGCTTAGAGAAACATCTGGATACACCAGCTAAAATCTATTACAAATATGAAGGAGTGAGTCCAGCCGGAAGTCATAAACCTAACACGGCTGTTGCTCAAGCCTACTATAACAAAGAGGCGGGAATCAAATGGTTAACCACAGAAACTGGGGCGGGACAATGGGGTTCAGCTTTAGCCTTTGCGGGGGCATTATTTGACCTAGAGGTTGTGGTTTACATGGTAAAAGTTAGCGCCGAACAAAAGCCCTATCGCCGCGCTTTAATGGAAACGTATGGTGCAAAAGTTATCCCTAGTCCTAGTGATGAAACTCACGCGGGACGCGCAATTCTGGCAGATAATCCCCAGAGTACAGGCAGTTTAGGGATTGCGATCGGTGAAGCGGTGGAGGTAGCGTTAGGGAATAAAACCACCAACTATGCTTTGGGTAGTGTGCTGAATCATGTTCTCTTGCATCAAACCGTGATTGGTTTAGAAGCCCAAGCCCAATTAGACATGGCGGGAGATTATCCTGATATCATTGTCGCTTGTACAGGTGGGGGAAGCAACTTTGCTGGAATTGCTTTTCCCTTTCTCGGTGCCAAGTTACGGGGGGAACAGAAAACGACTCGATTTGTCGCCGTATAACCTACTGCTTGTCCGACATTAACCAAAGGAAAATATGCCTATGGTTTTGGTGATACGGCACATCTAACTCCCTTAATTAAAATGCACACATTAGGCAGTTCCTTTGTGCCGCCAGGGATTCATGCAGGAGTATTACGCTATCACGGAATGAGTCCTCTCATCAGTCATTTAGTGCAGTTAGGGTTAATTGAAACCCGCGCCTATCCTCAATTAAATTGTTTTGCAGCCGGGGTAATGTTTACCCGTACTGAAGGGATTTTACCCGCACCGGAAGCCAATCACGCGGTTAAAGGGGCAATTGACGAAGCCTTTCGTTGTAAGGAAGAAGGGATTAGTCGCACGATTTTATTTAATTTATGTGGTCATGGTCATTTTGATATGCAATCCTATATCGATTATCACGCGGGACGATTGCAGGATAGCGAGTATAATGAACAGGAAATTGCTATGGCGTTAGCGGGGTTGCCTATTGTTTCTTAGGAATTACGGATAAAATCAAATCCACGTAGGGGCGCACCGACGTGCGCCCTTTATTTAATGACGTGCGCCCTAATTAAGGTATATTTACCCTGGAAAAACTGCTCAACCCCGTAGGGTGGGTTAGGCGGCATTTAATAGAAGCGAATAACCATTCAATTAAGTATCCAACCTAACCCACCGATGTTCGTAGTTTGTAGTAAGAGAACCTTAGCCTATCTTTGCTTAAATTACAACCCCTTGAACAAATTGAGTTTAAAAGCGCCATTGAATAAAGGGCGGGTTTTGTTGTTCAGTTATCGTTAAGCCACCCAATTGAGTCCCTAAACCCGCCCCTACAATAGATTGATATTTTTTACATTATTTCCATGAGATGGTGTTCATCCCTGCCAATTAAAAATGCCATTTCTTCCCGTTTGGTTTTCTCTTTGGGTAATCGATAATTCTCAAATCGTTCACTGTATCGGTCAAACCAGTCTTCTGATATAATTTCTTGTAGCCATTCAGGTGCAAGTTTAGCTATTTGATTCAGTGTGGCTCTTAGGGTTTCGCCAACTAATTCTAAACGATTAACTTGACGGATCGCCGCCACCACTTGGGTTGAGTCTGTACGTTGTTTACCACGAGTCTTAATTAATTTATGTTCAAAAAAGTGAGATACCATCACATCCAGCAACTTATTTGATGCTTCATGTATACATTTCCTTTGGGGAAAGATGCACGCGCTACTTTAACCGTAACTTGAGGTACTTCCCAATAGTTTTGTGGATGTAGTGTCATCGCCGCCGACCATCAACTCTTCAATCAACTCTTCAACTTTTTGTATTATCTTACAGCGCTTCGCGCTCTTATGGAGTAAACTATTAGCCCGCTATCCCTGAAACGGCTAGATTAATGTTGTACCTCATCGCAGAGGAAAGCGCTGTATTTATTGCTCTGAGCCCCCTTTGGCGTCTGACCCCCCCCATTACCCCCTAGAGGGCGCAAGCTGATGGGGTTCCTCTCAACGTGAACCATGAATGGACGTGAAGGAATAGAGCAGCACAGTGATGGGGGTGAGGGGTCTGACCCCTGATTCGCCAGCAGTATCAAGCTTGGGAGAGGGGCTGGGGGTGAGGGCTGGCGTGGGTGAGGGGCTTACACGGGCGCACGTCGGTGCGCCCCTACGATTTCCGGGCGTGTGAGATAAATCAATTAAATTAGGTAAGCTATTCGGCATTTAAACCTTAATGTCAATAATGACGAAATCCTTGTAGTGCGTTTAGCGAAGCCATGCCGCAGGCTTTGCATCTTGCTCGCTACTAAGTACCCAATTTAAATGCATGACAGCTTATCCCCCGCCACGACATCACCGACGATTAAACCAATCGACGCTATGTAAACGGTTTAGTTAAATGGGAACAATAGCGATCCTCAACAATTGTCGATCTAGAGGACATCTTTACCGATTTATGGTGCGAGGTTGGGGAAACCACCTCTTTTTCTGGATGAATCGTAATCTGCTTACACACTAATTGCTGACTTCCGGGACGCACAAACCCCCAGGTATACACTTGGGAATCAGGGGTTGTCGCTTGCGCGGGAGCTAGTCGGATTGTGGTTGATAATACTAGCCCTAAAATAAATAAAACGACAAGTACGGGTTTCCGCATTTATTTCTCTCAGTTAACTGAGTTCAAATTAATTTTGCTCTCTACTCTCTATTATAAGTAATCAAACAAAATTTAACTTCCTTTACAACCTAAAACGGCAAGAGATAAACTCTAATTTAATTTTTCTCCCATCTCCCCCATCTTTCTTCTCCAGCCTCCCCAGCTCCCCCAGCTCCCTCTGCTCCCTCTGCTCCCCCAGCTTCCCAACTTCATCCCTCATCCCTCATCGTCAAAAAAAATCCGTCATGCTGGAGGTGCGCCAGGGAACGGTTAAGATAGATTTGTGCGATCGCATCTTGGGGATTAATCCTCAAAACCTCTTCAAACCGCTGTTTCGCTTTGCTAAAAGCTTGCTTGGCGTAGAGGAACAACCCTTCTTCAAATATGGAGATAGTAGCTAACTTGCCCTCCTTAATCTTGAGCGGATCTCCATCAAACACTTCAAACACCGCTACCGCTTTTGACTTACCCTTAACCTTAACCTGCTCCACAAACCGGAGACTATACTCGGTTGGATTATGTAAACGAGTTAACGTCTGTCCCGAAATTAATAACGACACCTTATACTGTTTCGTTAGTCCCTCCAAACGAGCCGCTAAATTCACATCATCACTAATCACCGTACTATCTATTCGGTGTTTTCCCCCAACTGTACCCAGCATCAACGAGCCAGTATTAATGCCAATGCCAATTTTGATGGGGGTATACCCTGATTGCAGACGACATAGATTATACTCATACAACCGTTGAACCATGGCAATTCCGGCTTTAACCGCATCATCAGCAATCCCGCTAAAGAGTGCCATAATCGCATCGCCCATATATTTATCGATAAAGCCTTGATGTTCGATAATCGCTGGCTCCATCCGCTTTAAAAAGGCGTTAATAAATTTGAAATTCTCTTGGGGAGTCATCCGTTCCGAGAGGGTAGTGAAATCCCGAATATCTGAGAAAAGGACGGACATTTCCTGCTGAACTTGATCGCCTAATTCTACATCAACCACACTTTGCTTATTTAAAATCTGTAAGAATTGGCTGGGAACAAAGCGGGAAAAAGATTGATTCAGTTGGAACAGTTCATTCGTGAACTTGATTCGCTCCGCCTCCGCTTGTTTGCGAGAGGTAATATCTTCCACAAACCCCTGATAATAAAGTGGAGTTCCCGACGCATCATAAACAGTACGGGCGTTCTCACTAATCCAGATAATTGTGCCATCTTTGCGACAAATCATCGACTCAAACTCACACACAACACCATGCTGCTGCATCCGTGTCATGAATTCCGGACGCCGACGGGGGTCAACGTAGAGTTGATAGTGAATACTATTAATGATTGTTAGCAATTCTTCCGGGGAATCGTAGCCGTAAATTTGAGCTAAAGCGGGGTTAGCACTCAGATAACTCCCATCTAGCGCAATCTGAAAGATTCCTTCTTGGGCGTTTTCAAAGATAGAGCGATACTTTTGTTCTGCTTTCACCAGTGCAGCTTCAGCTTCTTTCCGCAAACGTAACTCATTATAGACATCGCTAATATCTCGACCTTCGATAATCAAAAACTCAATATTGCCATTGTCATTAATAATGGGTTTAATCGAAAAATCAATTGTTGCAATGCGTTGTTGTGCGCCTAAGATATCCACTTCATAACGGACAAACTTACCGCTAGCAGCTTGAGCAATGGCGGATTGTAACTGAGTTTGGGTTTCGCTGGAAATAGTCCACCAGTAACAGTCCCACAACGGTTTTCCTGCTACATCCTCTAAATGCAATTTCCCAAAATTAAGGGCAGTTTGGTTGACTTCTAGGACAATTCCGTCAACACTCAGCATTCCCGTAAACTGAAACGTTTGATTGAAAATCGCCCGAAATTTTAACTCACTAGCACTGAGGGATTTAATCGATTGTTGTAGGTCTCGATTTAAACATTTAAGTTTGGCGTTTTGTTCATCTAACTTTTTTGCTTGCATATAACTATTAACGGCTTCTTTTACCGTCAAACTCAAGTCTGACGCCTGCCAGGGCTTGGCGATATAACGATAGAGTTTGGCATACTTAATCGCATTGCCTACCGCTTCAATATTCGCTTGCCCAGTGAGCATAATTTTCAGCGTTTTCGGTGACAACTCATGGACACGCTTTAAGAGTTCATCTCCTTTCATCCCTGGCATGATATGGTCAGAGATAACCAAAAGAATCTCATAGTTCTCGTCTAAGAGTTCTGCAACTAACTCTAATGCTTCTTCTCCCGCTTCGGCAATTTCGATCAGGTAATTCTTGCCAATCGCTTCCTTAAGCTCAGCTTTTAGACTTCTGAGTACTGTTTTCTCATCATCGACACAAATAATTACCTGTTTAGTCATAGTAGATTGCCCGTAGGGTTACGCCGAAGTCACAAGGATTTTGGATGGGGTTGAAATCATCGGATTGAGTGAGTAATTTTCCAATCAGTACGTTAGAGTTGAGATAATCCTGATTTAATGGCTTCCACTAATTCCGCTTCTGACCAGGGTTTGTATAAGCAGTGATGCAGCTTTGCTTGCTGTTTCGCCCGTTCAATCGCCTGCTCATCTGCTTGACCTGTCAGCAGAATTTTAATGATCTGGGGAAATTTATGATGCACCTGAACTAGAAACTCATCCCCTTTCATTCCCGGCATCAACCAATCCGATACAATCAGAATAATACTGACATTTTCTTCCACAAGTTCATCTATTAATTCTAACGCTTCATCAGCCGCTTCTGCCAGTTCATAGGTATAAGCATCGCCAAAGGCTTCTTTGAGTTGAGTCTTAAGACTTTTGAGAACAACTTTTTCATCATCAACACACAAAATAACGGGTTTAGTCATTGGTTATTTGTCCTTTGTCCTTTGTCCTTTGTCCTTTGTCATTGGTCATTTGTCATTCGTCATTCGTTATTTGTACTATAAAGTCCGTTTAACATTTTTTAGTAACCTAAGTTAGAGAGCTTGTTGGGTTGAGCGATAGCGAAACCCAACCTACTTAAACTGCCTTCTCTAGACTAGACTTCCGCCGTCCGAAAAGGTAATGAAACTGTAAACGTAGTTTTACCTGGAATGGATTCAACATCAATTTTACCCTGATGCTTTTCAATAATCTTTTTCACAATATCGAGTCCTAATCCACTTCCTTCTCCGGCTGACTTGGTTGTAAAAAATGGCTGAAATATCTTCGCTTTAATTTCTAGAGGGATTCCCTTGCCACTATCGGTAATGCTAACGTTTATCTGTTGGTCTTGCTGCTTGACATCAAGGGTTAATGTTCCTTTATTATCCATTGCCTGTAACGCATTATGAATCAGATTCGTCCAGACTTGATTCAGTTCATCCGGATAACATAATATCGGTGGGAACTCGTCATAGTTGCGGATGACATTAATTCCATGTTTGAGTTGATTCTGATACAGGGTTAGCACGGTTTCAATACCTGCGGTTAGGTTTGCCAGAATCATTTCTCCCGATTCGTCATAACGGGAGTATGTTTTTAAGGCAAACACTACTTTAGAGGCTCGTTCAGTTGCTGTGTTGATGGTTTGAGTTCCCCGTTGTAATGCTGATAGTTTGTACGCTGTTTCTAATAGGTGCGAACTATCGGGGCGTTTCAGTAGAGGGAAAAACTCTTCAATATTTTCATAAATCCCCATATCAACCAAAGTATCCGCTAGGGTATCCGCATCCTGAATCTCTTCCGCCTCTAATTGGCGAACTAAGACTCGCCGCTGTTTGCGTTCTTCTTTCGCGGTTAAATCCGATTCGTTTTGGAGTGAACGTTGCAACATTTTCAGAAAATCTTGTCCTTTTTCTGGCGATAAGGATTGAAACAGGGTAGGTAATTGTTCCAGGGTTTGACTTAAAAACTTAGAAATATTTCCGGCGGAGGAACGAATCGCCCCCAAGGGTGTATTAATTTCATGGGCAATCCCAGCAATTAATTGTCCCAAGGCTGCCATCTTTTCGGATTGAATCAGTTCATCTTGGGTGGCTTTGAGAGAGTCGAGGGTATTTTTTAACTCTTGGGTGCGGGCGGCGACATTTTGTTCTAGAGTGTTATAAAGTCGGGCATTGTCGATCGCGATCGCGGCTTGTCCGGATAGGAGTTGTAAGACTTCTAACCTGTCTGGCGTAAAGGCGTCTGTAGCCAGGTTATTTTCCAGATAAACGATACCACTGAGTTGACCTTGATTCAGTAGCGGCGCACACAAAACTGATTGGGTTTGATGGGCTTGAATATAAGGATCATTGGTAAACTTGCCCATCTTCGCGGCATTGGTTGTAACCACGGTTTCTTGGGTATGAGTGACATAGTTAATCATTGAGAGTGGTAGGTGATTCGCCACGGGTAGAGATTGCAACACAGTGACATGATTTGTCTCCACATTCAGCGACGCCTCAATCACCCATTCTCCCGATTTATTTAAAATCAAAACTCCCGTTTGCGCCCCCGTATTTTCGATTAAAATTTTCATCAACGCCGCCAGTAACTTATTCAGTGCAATTTCACTACCAATGGCTTGAGATGCTTTCATCAGTGTGGCAAAATCTAACACCGAAGCCGACTGATTCCGCTGGGAAATACTACTCACCGTGGTGCGGGTGTCTGTGAGATAACTGATGGGAGACGATGGCGCAAAAAGCTGGGGATACTCGGCTTCTAAATCCTTCACCTTCGCCGTCGCCCCCCAGCGCGTGTAAGCGTAATGTGCCTCTTTAAGATAGGTATGGGCAACCTTGTCCATCCCCCGATGCTGATAAAATAGGGCGGCTAAATTGTAAGCTAAGGCTTCCTCCTGAATATAGCCATTCTCCCTCGCCCCATTAATCGCTTGTTCATACAACTCCATCGCTGTCACCACTTCCCCCAAAACCAGCGCTTTTTCGGCGGCGACTAAATCCAGTTTATGCTGCTGATTCATTGCACCGTGGTTTGCCCAGATCTGCATTTTTTCTTGATTAGCATTAACCCGGCTAATCAACGCCTGTTTATCAGTTGGTGTCGCCTCAGGTACGAGGGCGAGATGGGCAAGAGAATCATAAAAATAGAATATTGGAATCACGATCATCGCCGTAACTCCATTTAAATACAGTTCCGCTAACCCTGCATTTTCTACTGCTTGCTTAACCTCACCAAAGAGATAACAGAGAATCAGCTTATTTAAATAGAATAAATGCAGTTCTGTTCGGTCATTCGCCGCCAGCGCCCGGGGTAAGCATGTTTCTTCATTGTACACCTTCC
The DNA here is from genome assembly GCF_040218875.1 of Coleofasciculus sp. D1-CHI-01. NCBI lineage: Bacteria > Bacillati > Cyanobacteriota > Cyanophyceae > Coleofasciculales > Coleofasciculaceae > Coleofasciculus > Coleofasciculus sp. D1-CHI-01. The sequence continues at coordinate 9,061 of NZ_JAVJQP010000105.1, read as the reverse complement.
CCGTTAACTGGGTGGGATTTTCTCCTTGATCCCGTAAATTCTGCACCGCCTGTAAAAAAATCGCCGTCCAATTAAATGGACTTTCCCGGCGAATTTGTCGCACCGCCTGATTATAAATGGTGATTTCTTGTTCCACCTGCGTTAGTTCTACCCCACTAAAATAGAGATGATCGCAGGTATAAAAAGCACAATACCCGGCAAATTCAAAATCCCCCGTTTCCACGCCACTGTGATAGCCCTCAATTAAAATAGGGAGGGTTTGACTAAAATGTTCTTTCCAATGCAAGATATGAGCGCCAAGCACCTCAAATACCTTACATTTAACTTGCTGGGCATTAAACCGATTCACTAAACTCAGTGCCAATTTCCCAAATTGATATCCCGCCTCAAAATTGTGCTGACGATCTAATAAAATAAATCCATAACAGGCATAGCCAAATGCCGACAATGGCGCGTTCCCATACTTGACTGATAACTGAACCATTGATGAGGCAATCAGGACAAAAAGATCCGGTGCGGCAATATAGGCGGCGGCAATTAAATTGGAGAGAATTAGCACAGCAGCTAGGGGTTCAGGGGCAGTCATTTCCGGTAGGTTAATTAAGTCTTCAATCTCATGTCCTACCAATAGTGTAGCCGTTTCATCTAGTCCATTTTGCCACTCTGCCGTGCTGGGTTCTTCGGGTAAACGGATTCCCAATAAATTCAGCACTTGCAGTCCAAGATGAATCGCTTCTTGGAGATTATTTTGCGACGCGATCGCTTGAATTTTGACTTCATACACATTAACTTTTTCCAGCACAGTTTTAGCATGGGCGAAAAGAGTTTCAGTCAATTCCTCCATCACCGTAAACTTGCCACCTAAATAGGCAGCTTGGGCAGCTTCTTCATACAAGGCTAAAGTTAAGTCATAGTCCCATTGCCAACTGTCTGAACCTAGAAGTTCTCGTCCCACCGTTAAATAGTTTAGCGCCGCACCATAAGCGGCTGATCCTTTGGCTTTTTGACCCGCGATTAAATTCAACTGGGCGATTTGATGGCATTCAGCTTGACTAATTTCTCCTGATGTGTAATCACAGGTATCACCAATCCCTTGATTCAGATAATCAACGATTGCAAATATTTTCTCCGCTAAGGTTTCCGAATCCGTACTTTGCAAAAGTAGGCGACCAATTTGTAAGTGAACCGCTTTCTTTTGGCACTCATCAATTAAAGCATACGCCGCTTGTTGTACTCGGTCATGCAGGAATTTATACTCGTGAACCAGCAAGTCTGAATTGAGTTCAGATAGGGGGACGATTAATTCCGATTGAACCGCTGTGACTAAGTTCGAGAAAATCACATCCTCCGATTTTTCACAGACAATTGCTAGTGTCGATAAGTTGAAATTAGCACCGATACAGGCAGCTAACTGTAAGATATGCTGGGTTGAATCCGGCAGCTTTTTTAACCGATTCGTCATCAACTCGACGACGTTATCGGTAATATTTTTCTCCTTAATTTTATTAATATCCCACTGCCATTGATGATTTTGCAGATTGAAAGTGATCAAGTTTTCAGTATAGAGATTCCTTAAAAACTGATTCACGAAAAATGGATTACCTGCCGTTTTGCTCATCACCAGTTCGGCTAAATGCTGGGCAGATTCTTGTGGGGATTTTAAGGTGTCACAAATAATTTGGCTAATATGGTCTAATTTTAAAGGGGATAAGGTAATACAGTTAACCGTCGCGCCTTGTTTTTGTAATCCATCTACTGTCATCATTAACGGATGAGTAGAGTTGACTTCATTATCCCGATAGGCACCGATTAAAAATAGATAATGGATCTCGCTATCGGTCATAATCAGTTGAATTAACTTCAGCGTCGCCAAATCTACCCACTGCAAATCATCGAGAAACATCACTAAGGGATGTTCGGGTGAGCAAAATGCCCGCATGAACTTGCGAAAGACAATATTAAACCGATTTTGGGCTTCTTGTGACCCTAATTCTGGCACCGCAGGCTGTTGACCGACAATTCGTTCTACTTCCGGGATAACATCAATAATCACTTGAGCATTTGCCCCCAAAGCGACTAATAATTTTTCTCGCCATTGATTGAGTTGGGCTTCGCTTTCGGTTAAAATCTGCTCCACCAATTCCTTAAAGGCGTTGACAATCGCCGAGTAGGGAACGTTGCGTTGAAACTGGTCAAATTTACCGGAGATAAAGTAGCCGCGTAATCGTGTATTGGGTTTATGAATTTCGGCGACTAAACAGGATTTACCAATCCCAGAATACCCTGCCACCAGCATCATCTCGATGGAGAGATGAGACGTGGGAAGTGAAGCATCGACGGAAGTATCTGCCGATTTTTGAAGTTCCTGATCCTCTCGATTCGCCACCTGATCAAAGGCGGCGAGTAAGGTGTCCACTTCTGCCTCTCGTCCATAGAGTTTTTGGGGAATTTGGAAGTGTTCGGAAATATCTTGAGAACCCAGCGAAAAGTCTTCAATTGTTCCAGTTTCTGCTAATTTTCTCTGACAGTTTTGCAAATCAGCCACAATTCCCCAAGCACTTTGATACCGTTCTTCAGCGGTTTTTGCCATCAGTTTCATGACAATATTAGAAACGGTTTGCGGAATGGGTTTCAGAGGTTTTACTGAAACGTTTCTAGGCGATTTTTTCTGCACAAGATGAGGCGGTGTCGGGACTTTGGCAATATGACAATGGACTAATTCTATGGCATCTTTTGTCTCAAAGGGCAGCTTTCCGGTTAGGAGTTCATAGAAGGTGACACCTAGGGAATAAAAGTCGGTGCGATAGTCGAGAGAACGATTCATTCGTCCCGTTTGTTCGGGGGAAATATAGGCTAATGTTCCTTCTAAGACATGAGGATTTTTGAGGGCGGGATTTTCGCGGGTAAGCTGGGTGGAGATGCCAAAGTCAATGATTTTGAGTTGTCCGGTTTCGGGGTTGAAGACAATATTGCTGGGGTTAATATCTTTGTGAATAACATCAACGGCGTGAATCTGGGCGAGAATTTCGGCTATCTTGATGGCAATGTTGAGAAAGTCCTGTAGAGGTAGAGATGAGGAGAGTTTTGTTGGCTGACTCATCCACTGCTTTAAGGATTCACCGCCAAAATCCTCTAATATTATCACTAAGGTTCTCTGATAAGGTTGGATCTTATACGCCTTAACTACGCTATCAATCGTCAGATTGTGCGTAATTTCATACTCTTGTCGATATCGAGTTAACTCTTGTGGAGTGGGATAGTCTTGTTTAAGAAGTTTGAGAATCACGGGTTGGTGTTCCCCTTCCTGAATACCGCGATAAACTAAGGTATTGGCACTTTCGTAGAGTTGAGACAAAATGCGGTAGTTAGCAATTTTTAAGATGGTGTTATTCGTCATACGTTGTCGGACGGGGAAATTCCGATAAGAGCGTTTACAAAAACAAGATAATGTGGTAGTGATCGAGCCATCGCCCCATAAATTTAGCCGTCGAACCGAAAAATCTGGGCGCGAATGGGATTCTATGAGTTTTCCTTGGGAGTAGGCAAACGCCCCTGCTATTCACCAACTCTGGTTAATGACACCCGAAAATGAAGCCTTCTATTTGGCATAGCAAATAGGGGCTATAGAGAGCGATCGCGAAACCCACCTGGCAAAGGCAACGGTAAATGACACCCGAAAATGAAGCGTTAGCGTTGCTTACCTTTATTTAAGACAGTTTTATGTAATTATACTCTATAAAAACTTATTAGATGCTTAAATCAAGCTTAATTTAATTTTTTTATGTCATACATTTATATGACTTGTAATACAGCCCAGTAATAAATCGAAACCATTGTGATAAGTAGGTTGGTGGAAATAAACTCAACCTTATTAAGTTATGTAAATACCCCTCAAACTCTTACTTTTTCCTGTTCCCTGTTCCCTGTTTCCTGTTCCCTACTCTCAACCGTTAACTTTAACTGTCCCTACCTACTTAAACTGAATGTGGATAACCAATTTGCACCGTTTTCTCACAGGTACAACGAAGGCTTACTTTAGGGTTTGGTTGACGCTGAGTCTACTAATTGCCACACTTTACGGCACGTTAGCCCTTCAACCCGCCTTCAGCAGCGAATACGTGGTGCAGGATGATGCGCGACAACACGTCTTCTGGATGCGGCGATTTTTAGATCCAGAGTTATTTCCGAATGATATCATTGCCGATTATTTCCAATCGGTTGCACCGTTAGGATATCGCGCCCTGTACCATTTCATGGCAGAAATTGGGATTGATCCGATTGTTTTGAGTAAAGTTTTGCCTGTGGTTTTGGGATTAGTTACCACAGGTTACTGTTTTGGCGTGGCGGTGCAATTGTTACCGATACCTTTGACTGGATTTATCGCCTCTGTACTGCTGAATCAAAATCTGTGGATGCAGGATGGGTTGATATCGGGAACACCCAAGGCGTTTATTTATCCTATCCTGTTGGCGTTTTTGTATTATGGGATGCGCCAGTCACTAATAGGCACAGGAATCGCGCTCGCGCTGTTAGGATTATTCTATCCCTCATTAGTGCTAGTCTGCGCGGCGTTTCTAATTTTGCAGTTGTGGCGGTTTAACCGAAAAGTCCCCTATCTGTCTCAAACTCGCCGCGATTATGTATTCTGTTTCACGGGTTTGGCGGTGGCGTTTGCCGTGTTATTACCCTACACAATTAGTCTGTCAGAATTTGCCCCAGTGATCACGGCTGCACAAGCCCAAGGTTTACCCGATTTCTTATCTCAAGGGCGAACCCGCTTTTTTGTCAATGACGCTTGGTCATTCTGGTTTAATGGACGCAGTGGTATCCGCATTGATACCGCCTTAGCGCCGCCTCTGAGTTATTTGGGCTTGCTATTACCTATTATGTTATGCTTTCCCTCTCGTTTTCCCCTCACCAAGCAGATAACTGGAAAGATGGGAGTCTTAATCAAGTTCTTAGTCGCGTCAGCTATTTTATTTTTAGCCGCCCATGTTCTGCTGTTCAAACTACACCTACCCAGCCGTTATACTCAGCATAGCCTGCGGATTGCGATCGCGCTGGCGGCGGCAATCGTTATTACCCTAATCCTAGACGCGGTTTTCGCGTGTAGAGACGTGCCATGGCGCATCTCTACGATCAAACTGGGATCAGTTTTGGCATTGGGTTTAACCAGTTTAATCGGAATTACCTTAATCGGATATCCTCACTTGGTTCTGAATACGTTTCCCTGGACGGCTTATATTGGTGGCAATGTGCCGACGTTATATGAGTTTTTTCAACAGCAACCCAAAGACAGTAAAATTGCCTCATTAGTGGAAGAAGCCAATAATTTACCCACGTTTGCCCAACGATCAATTTTAGTTGGTCGTGAATATGCGATCCCTTATCATTGGGGCTATTATCGCCAATTTCGCCAGCGGATGTCGGATTTAATTGAAGCACAATATAGTCCAGATTTGGCGATTGTCCAGGAGTTTATCCAAAAATACGAGATTGATTTTTTGCTGCTACCGACTACACCGTTAACCGCCGAATCGATTGTGAATGATTCTTGGTTGATGCAGTACCAACCTGCGGCAAATCAAGCCATCGCTCAACTTGAAGCAGGGAAACAACCCATTTTGCCATCGTTGAGCAGCGATTGTGCGGTTTGGGAAACGCCAGGATTGATGGTTCTAGAGGCAGAGTGTATCCGAAAACCAAAACGTGATCGCTAAACGATTAAGATTTACGTTTATAACAATAGTATTCAACTCAAAACTCCGCAATTCAGCGTGAAAACTGACACTATCTTTTATAACCTGTTTCTCGAATTTCCAGCCATTTTATTTGAACTCATCGATTCTTCGCCCGAAGAAGCCGCGAGGAGATTGAAGCAATGTTCAGCTTAAGTGAACTCAAGCAGACTAAAGTTTATCAAGAAGCCTTAGAAGAAGGTGAGCAGATAGGTGAGTACCGGGGTGAACTGAAAGCCAAGTTAGCCGCGATACCGCGCATGATAGAATTTGGCTTAAGTTTGTCGCAAATCGCCCAGTTGCAAGATTTACCGCTAGAGGTTGTGCAACAGACAGAAGGGTTATTTCAGCAACAAAAGGTTGCCGCTTTTATCGAACTCTTAACTAATCAGCCTGACCTGTTTTCAGCCCAAGATTTGGCACAGTTAAAGCAGTGGGTTGCACCTGTACCGGATCAGATTGAAGATTTATCCGAGGCGATCGCACAATGGTGTAATCAGGAATCACATGCCATCCAGCGTCAGGCTTGGCGTCAAGTCCTCTCTGATTTATGGCAAGCTACCGTTGAAACCATCTTGAAAACTTACCCCGATACCCTGAACATCCCTTCCTCTCTTCTCACCAAACAAATGTTGCAACAGGGGATTGAAGGGAGATAATTTCCAACTCAACCCTCAAAAACCGCTATACTAGAACGTTAAGCGGAGTCGTTATGAGTTTATTTATATGCCTAACCCTACCGTAGAAAATCTGGTGATTATCGGTTCGGGTCCTGCCGGTTACACAGCTGCCATTTACGCCGCCCGTGCTAATCTTAAACCCGTGATGTTTGAAGGCTTCCAAGCGGGAGGACTTCCTGGCGGTCAGCTAATGACCACCACTGACGTAGAGAACTTTCCCGGTTTCCCCGAAGGGATCACAGGTCCGCAACTGATGGCACGGATGAAAGCCCAAGCCGAACGCTGGGGAACGGAGTGCTACACCGAGGATGTCACGTCTGTGGATTTGAGTCGGCGTCCTTTCATTATCCGTTCTGACGAACGAGAAGTCCAAGCCCACAGTATTGTAATTGCCACCGGTGCTACCGCCAAACGTTTAGGACTCCCCAGTGAAAACCAATTCTGGAGTCATGGGATCTCCGCCTGTGCGATTTGCGATGGTGCGACCCCCATTTTTCATGGTCAATCCCTAGCCGTGGTAGGTGGGGGTGACTCAGCCGCTGAAGAAGCTGTATATTTAACCAAATATGGGGATCATGTGCATCTATTGGTGCGCCGTGACCAACTGCGGGCATCGAAAACCATGCAAGATCGAGTGTTAAATAACCCCAATATCACCGTTCACTGGAATACGCAGGCGGTGGATGTGTTTGGCGAAAATGGTCGGATGAGTGGAGTCAAACTCCGCAACACCCAAATGGGCGAGGAGAGCGACTTACAGGTTAAGGGATTATTTTACGCGATCGGTCATACTCCCAACACCTCCCTGTTCCAAGGACAGCTCGACCTAGATGACGTGGGCTATGTTATTACCAAACCGGGTTCGGTTGAAACCAGTGTAGAAGGGGTTTATGCAGCAGGTGATGTGCAAGACCATGAATTTCGCCAAGCGGTTACGGCGGCGGGAACGGGTTGTATGGCTGCCATGTTAGCTGAACGCTGGTTGTCTGCTAATAACCTGATTCAGGAATATCACCAGCAACCCGAATCTGAACCACCAACCCAGACGGCGGACGAGAAACCGACAGCAGACACAGAAGCAACCTTTAATATTAACAAGACACGGCATGTTGGCGGTTATGCCCTACGCAAACTCTTCCACGAGAGCGATCGCCTGATTATGGTTAAGTATGTGTCACCCAACTGTGGTCCTTGCCATACCCTGAAGCCAATTTTAAATAAAGTGGTGGATGAATATGAGGGCAAAATTCACTTTGTCGAGGTCGATATTGAAGCGGAACCCGAAATCGCTGAAAATGCGATGGTTACTGGAACACCCACGGTACAATTTTTCAAAGACAAAGAAATTGTGGATCAACTTAAGGGTTTAAAACAAAAAAGCGAATACCGTCAGATGATTGAGAAGTACCTACCTGCCAAAGTTTCAGCAGCTAGATAAGTGGCAGGACTTATGCACCAACACTAAATATAGTCGGGACACAATCCTATCCATCGGGTCAACTTAAAAACCTACGGTGAGGCAGGGTAAGCAACAGTCGCGTTATCGTGTGAGTAAATGAACTACCCCTGAGTTTGACGAACTCATAAGTTGGTACTCAGGGTTTGATAGAGATGAGTGCTATGACTGAATCCGTCCTTCATCAACATACGATTGAGTCCCCTGATCGCAACCAAGCCCGGGATCGGACCCGCCGCCTGGTTTGGAAAATCGCGATCGCTACGTTGCTGTTGATGGCAGTAGGGAGTGCGACGCGGGTGATGAATGCTGGACTCGCTTGTCCGGATTGGCCCCTGTGCTATGGACAGTGGGTGCCAAGTCAGCAGATGAATTTACAAGTCTTTTTGGAATGGTTCCATCGCCTCGATGCGGCATTAATTGGCGTCAGTACAATCGCCCTAATGGGTTTGTCGTGGTGGGATCGCCGTTTTTTACCCAAGTGGCTGCCTTGGGCGGCAACGTTTGCCTTGGGTTTAATTGTGTTTCAAGGCGTCTTGGGTGGCTTAACGGTGACCGAACTGTTACGGTTTGATATTGTGACGGCTCACTTGGGTACAGCCTTGTTGTTTTTCTCAACCTTACTGATTATTGGTACTGCCCTGATGCCTTACAAGGGTACAGGAGCAGTTGGACGCTTACCCTGGCTGGGTTTGACGGCAGCTATTCTGGTTTACTTACAAAGCGTGTTGGGAGGGTTGGTGGCGTCCCGTTGGGCATTACATCAATGCTTTGGCGCATCTCAACTTTGCACGGTGATGAATAGTCATATTGCGGGTGTAGTCCCAGCTACGTTAGTCACTTTAACCCTAGTTATTTTGGCATGGCGCACACCTGCCCTCCATCCCCTGTTGCGACAGTTGGCAAATCTGGCAGGTGGATTAGTAATTTTACAGATTATTCTGGGAGTGGCGACGTTCCGGTTACACCTACAGGTGGAACCCCTAACCGTGTCTCATCAAGCTGTAGGCGCTGCATTACTGGGAGATTTGATTGTCTTTACCGTTTTGGCATTACGCGATCGCACCACTGGGTTAGCGGTAGAAAAAGTAGGTGGGGATAATTAAAGTGAATGGTGGGGATTGTCATTTGTCATTTGTCATTCGTCATTTGTCATTTGTTATTTGTGATAATTGAACGGTTAGGTC
>NZ_JAVJQP010000101.1:0-2173 GCF_040218875.1 Coleofasciculus sp. D1-CHI-01 | reverse complement strand
CTTACAGATAATTTGAAAATTCACCTTGATTCAACCCAAATGCATTTGCGTAAAACATACGCAAATTAATTTTTAGTCCGAAAAAGACAACCAAGATACTCAGACAAGCAGGTGATTATCATTCTCATTCCCCTTTTCATTGTCAATAAACCTGTCAATAAGCTGATATCTTTTTAAGGGGAAGAGGGGTGAAATGCTTTTTCTGCCGAGCTTTTGAGCTGCTTGTCACCCCTTCAGCCTGTTGTCTTTCCCATGATTAAATCCTCATCGTGGCAGCTACATCCGTCTGCCTGTGTGTTAGTGCCAGCGTTGTTAGTACGATGCGAAACCTTGAAAATTAGTCGATTGACAGAAAATCTACGAGGGGAATTAAATGCAGCTTAGATTATTTCTCATTGGAGAATATAATCTGTTACAAAATTTAATCCACCAGTTGTTTTTTGGGGTGGCGTCGTACAGGGGGCTGGATGAAAGCCTTGTCTAGGCGCAGGTCAGTCCAGGGCGCACGTCGGTGCGCCCCTACGGGACTAATTCATCAAATTAACAGCGCAACACCACTCGATTACCACGTTACTCGTTGGCATTATTTTCACTAACCTGTATATCTTCAAAATTTGATATTAATGGTGCATTGATAATGTCTTCTAACTCAACAGATCGCAACAAGTTTTCCCACGCCGATACCACCTCTGGATTAGTGGGTTGAGTTTGACGAAGTGCCGCCAGACTAACTACCGCATCCTGCCAAATCCCAGACTCAGCATACACCGCCACTTGCTCCAAATCTGTCACTTGCTCTAATGAACCTGTTCGGATTGAATCCGGTGAGACGCGGCGGATTGATCCCTCTACAAAAGGATCATCTGGACTACTGACTTGACACGCCATCGACACCAACCATTTATATTCTTTCCCAATTGCTAAAGGCGGCGCAGTTTCAGGTAAACTAATGCTATAAATTCCTGGAGTTTCTGTTAAATTAAGCCGAGTTACCTCACCAATTAGTTGACCTTCCTCATCTTCCAGTCTCAGTTCTAAGACTTGAGCAGAGGTTGGCGGAACATAAACCAAGAATGTCGGTTTTTCTGATACTGTTAACTGGAAATTCACCCCAGCTGGGGATCGCTCCGATTCTTTTAATGGTTGGGCATTCAAGACAGAGGGGACAAGCACCGTCAGGGCTTGAGATGCAGTGGTATCTTCTGCCACACTTTGCTTCCGCGAACATTGTCCGTCATTTCGCCTTCCTCCACCTGTGGTGATTTCGGGTGATGGCTGGTCGGGGTTCGGTTTAAAAATTACCTGCTTTGATTTAACATGAGAAGATGTTTGGGTCTGTGCCTGTACTGCAAGAAAGAAACCAGGAATGATTCCTATTTCTAATAACACTGAGGCTGAGAGAACCAGAAGATACTGATTGATTTTTTTGCAAACCATAATCATCTCTTAAGCACGATTAATTAATGAACTGACGTTGTACATTGAACCTGTTTTTGGGTTGAATGGTTATCGCGTCAGCACCCGATTATCCATTCGACTGACTATATTTTTCTCTCATCAATAGAGTTAATCAGAACGAATCGTTAAATTGATGCATTCGTTGAGGGGTCAATTCATTTTGGATAAAGGGAAGAAACTATTTTCTCTATCCATTTCAGCCAAAACTACTGAAAGACAAGACTTCCAGCTAAACGCTGGAAACTTAGACTAAGTCGCTTTACTCATCCAAAACCAAGGTCAAGCCTCCCTCGTAAGCATTTTTGAGACTAGCTTGCACCTTAAGTTGATAGGAATAAGTATTTATGCACCCTTGCATATCCAATACAGCAGTTTGCTCTGCTATGCGGTACATTGTCGATCCCCCTAAATCCCCCTTAAAAAGGGGGACTTTGATCTACTGTACTTTATTACAGCGCAAAGCGCTGTAAAGCACTGTCAAATTACTTTATCCGATTCCTTATCTTATCTAGGTAATAGCCTAGCTGTTCGGTAATGTCAATAAAAGTTTACTATTTTCTGCTTCTTCGTTCTGTATCCCACACTCCGCACTTCAAGGTGTATTACGATAGACTACAGAAAAGTCTCTGAGAAGAATAAGCATAAATACTCACTTTACTGAGGGTTGATACCTTGAGATAATTAGTCAGTTACCTGGGGAGCATCCCAATTTGGC
>NZ_JAVJQP010000090.1:0-21770 GCF_040218875.1 Coleofasciculus sp. D1-CHI-01 | reverse complement strand
GGTGAAGTCGCCTTGGGCTTCAGGTCCCCACAGTAGAAGTAAGGAATGACCGAAGGTATTGGCGGGGGTGGAAACCGCCACGGTGAGGAAGTTACAGCCTTCCAAGTAGGAAGAGGCTAAACCGTGGGTATACCAAGATGTGACAAAGGTTGTACCAGTTAGCCAAGCTCCAACCGCCAAGTAGGCGCAGGGGAGCAGGAGTATACCTGACCAACCGATGAATACAAAGCGATCGCGCTTTAGCCAGTCATCGAGTGCGTCAAACCATCCTCTTTGGCTGGGAGCGCGTCCGACAGCTATGGTCATCGTTTCAAATCCTCTTACATTAAGGGTTTACAAGGATTTTTCCCTTGACAGTTCCACAGCGATAGACTGGGAATTTTTGACACTCTCCCTTCTTCTAGAAAGGAGATTCTATGGAAATTTCGTTCCATATATCCCGATCAACGGGTTCCCAGGCACACGACTCAAAGCCATAAGGGCATCGTGTTATCTCCTAACCCCTGTTAATTCAGGGTTGGGCGTTTCAAACCTTCGCGGCTTGGGTTTCGCCGAGTCCCGGCGTACCTTAACTGTGAGAAAGTCAGCCGACTTGACTAACTTTGCCTGAATACAGGGTGTGTCAAGCACCCTAGCGCTACCAGCTTATAATTTAACTGGCGTGGACTTAATTTTTCTTAAACTATCATATTTTTACACGAATCCTCGATTTTCGCTAGGGAGAGTAGGGGATTCAGTGCTTGAATACCATAATAGTCAAGGTTGGAAAATTTACAAATTGATACATCTGACTCAGAATTGCCCTTGAGCAGCACGAGGGGTCATCGGTTGGCTTAAGACTTATGAGCGGCTACCTGTTGGCTTTCAGCCCAAGTCTGTGACCCTATCCAGGACGGAACCAAAAATGGCATTGTAAATAATTCTCCAATGTACGTGACTTTATTTGCTATTATTTTCTATTGGGTCAAGCTAAGATGACATAAAATAACCGAAGCGGCTCTTGGGGGGGTGAACCCTTGAACAATCTCTCCCTCAGGTGTACAAAGACCATTACCCATACATCACACCGGAATAATGGCATCGAAAAGAAACAAAAATTTGATCAAGCGCACAGCTAGGGTTTACCTGAATGATTTGAATGTGGGTAAGTTTCTAATTGTGCGCGAATTTTTGGGTCAATGCGAGGACTTGAAGAAGGTTAAACAGGGAAAACGAGGGACGTTCTCTCGCCTGTTTAACAGGCGGCTGTCCCATTGGCTGTATAGAACTTTGGTGCAGTTGTTGGAAAGGAAGTGTGAGGAGGAGGGGATTCAGCTAGTGGTGAAAGACCCCTTCAAAACCTCGCAGTTCTGCTCGAGCTGCAACAGATGGGATAGACGAAACCGAAAAGGTGACAGGTTTAGGTGTGTTCATTGTGGCTACCTTGCCCATGCTGACCACAACGCGGCACACAACCTGGAGCTTTTAGGCGTGGCGGGAGTTTATGGTCTCCGTTCCTACTTAAGTTCAAAAAGTTAAAGTTTTGGATAACCATAGTAATAGGCGGAGCGTATTGTAGAGAGTGAAGGAACAGGATAGTATGACAGCCACCCCAACCCAACAAGAGAACAAAATACTGCGTCGATCTGTTTTAGGCTCTCGGCGATTGAGTAACTACTGGTGGGCGGTAGTCGCCTCAATCGGTGGTACAGGATTTCTTTTAGCCGGACTTTCCAGTTATTTTCAACGCGATCTTTTGCCTGTTGGCGATACCAGAGGTTTACAGTTTATCCCTCAAGGCATCGCCATGAGCTTTTACGGGATTGCTGGCTTGCTCTTTGCCCTCTATCTCTGGCTGGTTATCCTTTGGGATGTTGGCGGCGGATACAATGAGTTCAACAAGGAAACCGGAATGGTAAAAGTTTTTCGCTGGGGCTTTCCAGGCAAAAACCGCCAAGTCGAGTTTAGCTGTCGCCTTCAAGATGTGCAATCGATTAAAGTTGAGATCAAAGAAGGGCTTAATCCCAACCGCACTCTCTACCTGCGCGTCAAAGATCGTCGGGAGGTTCCACTCACTCGTGTAGGACAGCCTTTGTCCCTATCGGAACTGGAAAACCAAGGTGCAGAACTGGCTCGTTTCCTCGCTGTCCCCCTAGAAGGCATGTAATCGGAAATCCCGGTTAACTATCTCCTTTTTGATAGAGAAAAGGCAGAGGGCAGAAGGCTCTAAGCCATAAGGCAGAATGATTAAGTAGCGTAAGCTACAAGAAGGTAGGTTAATAAATATGCAAGTAATCGTCCGGCGCTGGTTCCTGGTTGCGGTAGTAATTGTTGGCTTAAGTCTCGGAGCTTGTAGTCCGTCAAAGGTGACATCCCAAAACACGACGGATTCCTCAACAGCCGCAACAACAGGAACGTCGGTAGCTCAAGTCACTAATCCTCAAATTGAGAACTTACCAAGATTAGACGGAAAAGCGACCGTTGTTTTAACGGTTAAAGATTCCCCGATTACCATTGAGGTCGATGGCACAAATGCCCCAATTACAGCCGGGAATTTTGTTGATTTGGTCGAGCGGGATTTTTATGACGGCTTAGTATTTCACCGAGTTGTGCGTGAACCCCAACCCTTTGTGGTTCAGGGAGGTGATCCCCAAGGGAAAGACCCCAATGTTCCGGTAGAGCGTCTGGGAACCGGAAGTTTTACTGACCCGAAAACAGGACAGCCTCGTTACATTCCTTTAGAAATAAAGCCAAAGGATGCTGAGGCTCCCATCTATAGCAAAACGTTGGAGCAAGCTGGAATTTCTGCTCCTCCCCAGTTGCAGCATACTCGTGGTGCTGTGGCGATGGCACGCTCATCGATGCCAGATTCAGCCTCATCCCAGTTTTATATCGCACTATCGGATCTGCCTTTTCTAGATGGAAGTTATGCGGTGTTCGGCTATGTTAAAAATGGCATGGATGTGGTAGATACTATCCAAGTGGGCGATCGCATCGAATCAGCCGAAGTCACCCAGGGACTGGAAAATCTGAAACGACCTGAGTCTGAGGCAGAAGCATCTCCCTAGTGCAGCTCGGCGGAAATACTTGAGCAGCTTCGTAGATACGATGAAGCTGGGGGGGCAGATGGAGCTGGGGGAGCTGGGGAGCTGGGGGAGCAGAGGGAGCTGGGGGAGCTGGGGGAGCTGGGGGAGCTGGGGGAGCTGGGGAGCTGGGAGTACAGGTGCAGATGTGTAGGGGCGGGTTTTACCGATAACATTTTGGAGACAACCAATAACTTAACTAAACCCGCCCTTCTAGAGCTCGGTTCGCTAATCGCAGGAAGTGAAGGGTCAAAATTTGGGTTTGCATTCGGTTGTTGTTACAGGAATTGGTCTAATCTCAGCATTAGGGGGTTTAGAACAGAGTTGGCAACGACTGCTTAATGGTGAGTCAGGGATTCGCTCTTATCAACCCTTTCCAGAATTACCTGTTCGACCCTTGGCGCTAATCGATTCCGTGCCAAGTTCATTAATGACGTTGACTCAGGTCGTCGTTGCCGATGCTCTGGCTGATGCCAATCTTCAGACACCGATGCCTAATTGTGGTGTGGTGGTTGGCTCCAGTCGTGGCTGTCAGGCGTCTTGGGAAGAGTTGATCAGAGCCGCTTTTGAGCAGGGAAGTGGTGGTGTAGGGGAGATATTCTCTAGTCACCATTCCTCCCGGCTGAAGCAAGAGACTTGGTTAGAAACATTGCCACATCAAGCCGCGATCGCAACGGCTCGTCAAATTGGCTCGATGGCACCTGTGTTGGCACCCATGGCAGCTTGTGCAACGGGAATTTGGGCGATCGCACGGGGGGTTGAACTGATCCAAATCGGTCAATGTCAACGGGTTGTTGTCGGTGCGGTGGAAGCCCCGATTACCCGGTTAACCTTGGCAGGATTTGACAAAATGGGGGCTTTGGCAAAAACAGGGGCTTATCCCTTTGACCAACGACGAGAGGGTTTAGTGTTGGGTGAAGGGGGAGCGGTTTTGGTGTTGGAGTCAGCAGAATTAGCCTTAAGTCGCGGTGTGCCAATTTATGGACAAATCTTAGGCATGGGATTAAGTTGTGATGCACATCATGTTACTACTCCAAAGTCAAGTAGCAAGAGTGCGATAACCGCAATTCAGCAATGTTTAGCTCGAAGTCATCTTTCCGCCACTGAGATTGACTATATTCACGCTCATGGCACAGGGACTCGGTTAAACGATGAGAATGAAGCCCAGTTAATGGATGATTTGTTTACCCATAGAGTGGCGGTAAGTTCAACCAAGGGAGCCACGGGTCATACCTTAGGTGCATCGGGCGCGATCGGTGTCGCGTTTTGTTTGATGGCACTCAAGCATCAAATATTACCGCCTTGTGTAGGATTGGGCAAACCCGCGTTTGATTTAGATTTGGTGACCCAAGCACGTCGGCACAAGGTTCGCCAGGTATTATGTTGGAGTTTTGGTTTTGGGGGTCAAAATGCAATCCTGGCTTTGCAGGCTTAAGCAAGATCCCCGACTTCTCCAAGAAGTCGGGGATCTGTCCTTAGTACCTCACTTACTTGAAAAGCGCTGTAAATTTAAATGGATGACAGCTGATTAATTTTGAGTGTGACTATCTGCAGTCAAGGACGTTGGGTTACTCATTTGCAGTGCCGTTTTCGCATCCGTACCTGTCTTTTCCCAAATTGCCTTTAACACAGAATTTTCATCCAGTTCCGCACTAATGTAAGTGATATTTTCGCTAGCCACGATTCCCTGGGCTTGGGCGGCGATATCAGGATATTTTTGGAAGACGGCTTGAAGAACTTGATCTCGGCATTGGAAAAGTTCGTCATAGCCAAAAACGCGATCGCACTCCCAGAATTGAACCGCTAATTGGTGTCCGGCTAACGCTGATTTAACAGTGGCTAGAATCTCAGCATCCCCGTAGGCATTTTCGACGATAGGTGTCAGATCACGTATATCTTCGCCGTACTCTTTGGGATGAATATCACCTTCAATTTTGATTTGGATCACACGCAATTCCTCAAGTGCTGTTTCCAGAGGGGGTGGAATAACGGGGGGTGAGGTTTTAGTGGCGATTTTGTCCGAACGATTGACATCCGTACTTTCCGAACGCACGGATAGTATACTCAGCACACAGCTTACGAGTAGGGTAACTGTCATGAATATCAGCGCTAATTTCTTAAATTGCATCTGTCAAAGTCTTAAAATAAATGGATTAGCAGCCCGCTTGAGTTTATTATTCCCAAGTCACTAGCCAAAAATCACCAAAGCCATTTTTAAGGAAACGAGTTTTAATCGTGAGACTAAAGCAGGAAAGCCTGGTGGCTCAATCTTAACATCATGTTTGTGCTGAATGGTAATGTTATTTTGATTGTAATCAAGTCGTGAGCCTTAACTTTATATAAATATCTTATAATCTTACTATTGAAGTAAACTATTAATTATTTTTCGCTTATTTTAAATATATATTGAAATTTCCAGGGGTTAAATTTTTATAGAAGATATATTAAGATATTAGACCAAGATATTAGACCAATCTCTTCTATCGTCTACCTACTTAGGACTAATGGCAGCGGGTATTCCTGGCGGAGTATACCGTTGAAGGACATTAACCTCTCTGCCAACAGGCTTATTCCTAAGGTATCAGACTTATAAGTGTGTAAAGCTGATACCCGCGATCGCGAGTTTTTTGATCACCATTGGTGCTAGTACAATTAACACCTTAAGCCACACAGGGGCAAGCACGAGGCTAACCAATAAGCAAATCATGGCGGTAAACGCGGCGGCAAGTTGGACGATTTCTTCTGTGGTGTTAACAACCACACAAACTGCTGCGAAGGTGATTGTTACGATTATCAATAAAACCAAAAGCATAATAACTCACCAGGGTAGATTCGACTGAGCGATAGTTTGTGTTCCTGGGACGGATAAGACTTATGCCTGTCTCTCCACTCTCATTTTGACTGGCGACTGGGTTGTGATGCGAGGAACAATCAAACCTCCTCTCTTAACGACTACAAATTTTTAGATGGGAGTGTCAAGAGTTATCCAGGGTTTCACACAAGCTTCATCAAAGCTTCATGAAGACCTCATGAAGGCTTAATAATAGGATTAGGGGTAGCCAACCTCGAATTGCAACACTTGGCTAAGTCACATCGAGTTTCATCCCCAAGTGAGTTGCGCGATTATCCCAGAGATGTTTTTGAACTGACGCATGGAAATAAGTCCTATAGGAGAGGTTGGCTCTAGCCACTTACTCTTACAATTTATGAAGAATTAACCCACAAAGCTATATATGATTCTCTCTACTGATATCCAGATTCCCTTTTCTCGTTCCATTGTTTTTGCGACCTACCGTGATAGGTTAATGGAGTTAATCCCCTATATGACGAATGTTCGGAGCATCGAGGTGAAGTCCCGTCATCAAGACAATGCATGTATTCACGCCGTCAACGAGTGGCACGGTGGTGGCGAAATCAGGATTGATCCTAAGCGGATTCAGGGAGTTCCACCATTGTTAAAAAACCAGGTTGCATCAGTGGTTGAGGATTTTCTGAGCAAAAAAGTTGAACCAAACCTGCTACAGATGAGTGAAGGGGTACGTCAATATCTAGACCAACAAACGATTAAATACAAACTTGCTTAAAGCGGCTCTATGGTTTGACATACAAGTTCGTAGTAAGAGTTTTAGCCTTATTCAACCATTTTAGGTGTGCCACGCCGCCATCGTAGTGGACTGACACAGCTAAAATTGTGGAATAGATTTTATCATTGAATCGGGCGCACGCCATGCGCCCCTACAATGCTAATCCACCAATTAAGGTGTGCCACGCCACTAGGATGCAATAAATATCTTGTAGGGACGACCCACTTGCACTAATGAACAACCGTAATCCACTCAAAGGTTTAAATGCCGAACAGCTTATTCTTAATTTCCTCTCTGACTGTGCGATTTACATTAGAATTGCTATTCATCTCCTCCAACAGACATCTATTAGCATTATAATATTGCTTTAGTAAATTCCTTTGCTCGTCGTCTAACTGTAAATCGTGACCTAAAATATTTCTTATTTTATCAATCCAGCCTTGACCATTATTTTGCCGCCAATCTTCAAAACGTTCTTTATCTTTATCAATGTCACGCAGTTCAGCTTGAATTTGTTGTAATGCTTGCTTCAATTCCGGCTCAAGGTCAAGGGCAAAGACAGAAACAATAACATTTGCTGGATCAGTATTAGGGTTATCAAAAAAGGCAATATCAAGAACGACGTCACAGGCACGATTAAAGCAAGATAAAAATTGACGAGCTTTACCCGGAGAACAATTAGGGTCAAGTTTACGGGCAAATGTAATCCCAAGCAACCAAATGAGAGCCAGGTAAAATGCTCGGACTTTTACGGGTTGGTAATGAGGTTCAGTTTGAAGAGATTTTTTATTTACCCAACTAAGAAGTTCTTGTAATTTCTCATTGTTAGCTATTAGCGCATCAGCTTCTGCTTTCTTTTGCAATAAAGTGGCTTCGTCAGCGTTTACGGTACTAGCTGTCTGTGAACTATCTTCGGATGATTCTTTGTCGGTTGCTCCCAGTTCTTTCAGCTCATCCACAGACTGTTTGATAAAGTGATTAACTAACCAATCACGGGCAGGAGAGAAGTTGCGATCAAAATTCAGATATATCGCGCCTACTAATGCCTCGAACATCTCACCAAATAGATCAACTTGTTTGCTTATCTCTTTATCTTTTTCACTTCCTCCAAGTCTACAGATATTCCTTAAGTTTAACTTATTTGCAAATTCAAAAGCTTTTTTTCGGCTCACCAGCTTACTTTTTAATTCAGTAATTTTACATTGATTTAGAGTAGAGTCATTTTCATGTAAATAATCAACTACAACAGCATTGAGAATTGCATCGCCCAGAATTGCCTGTCTTCTGTAATCACACTCCTGCTTGTCTTTTTGCTGCGAATTTAAGTTGCGGTCTTCATAGATATATGAAGGATGCGTCAGGGCAATTTCCAGCAACTCTGTATGGTTAAAATCAGCAATGTTGATTGCTTTTTTAACAGTCTCTATATTTATATCCATAATTCAAACTATAAATTGAACTGATAGTAGCAATTCTATGTGCAATCTAGGTTTTAAATTTCCTTAAATTTTCCATCTGAGTCAACATACCCAACAACTCGTGCAGATTTAGTAACACTGTTGGACTGTAATTCGGTTAGATCTCTTTCTAAATTCAGTGCATTTTGATAAGTTTCACTAACAAAAACTACACAACAATCAACTTTATCTTTCTTGCTATCACTAGCAATATCTTTTATTTTTATCTCCAAGAGGGTTTTATAATTAGCTGTCGAATAATTCATTATATGCACTTTTATCCTCTTGACTTTTTCGTCATTATCTGTGATTAGAAACATTAAACACTTGTCCGGAGCCTTGGTAATCTCCTGGTGAGGATTCTGACGCTTTAACCACTCAAAAACGGCTGCTTCTACTGTAGCTACCGAGTCATAGACTCTATCTGCATAATCATAGAAAGCGCTATCGTCATCTCGATGAGCCAGCAAATAGGAGCGTAATTCCTTTTTGCTCATTGTCTGAAAATTAGGTTGCATTGTCATAAATTAACTCACCATCAGGGTCAATTAATATTTCTATATCGTCCCCAGCCAGAATAAACAAATTGCCTGTGCGTTCATCGATGCGAACGAGGAAAATAGGCTGGTACATCCTGGTTAAAGCATAACAAACTAAGTAACACTTCGATGCCTGGACTGCCGTTGGAAAAAATTTTCATCCTCCATGCAATTTAGTCTATCTAGTTTACATTTTTCCAGCCCTTGAGACTTTAATGCTTACCCTATAGCTGCACAACGATCGCACGGACAGAACGTTAAACTGACTGCCAAAGCTTAATTTTGCGATCGCTCCCCGCGCTGACGAGAATATCCCCATGGGGACTAAAGGCTAGAGAACGAACGGGTTGAGAATGCCCTGACAGCTTGGTTAATCGTTGACCATTTTGAACATCCCACAATTCAATTAGCGCACCACTTCCACTGGCGAGAACTTGACTATCGGGACTAAATGCCAAAGCCGCCACGCCAGGTGACTCGGGGGCAAACGTCCGTAATACTTTACCCGTTTGGGGATTCCAGAGGGTTATGGCTCCACTGCTACCACTGGCAAGCATCAGACCATCTGGGCTAAATTCTAGGCAGGTAATGTTTGTAGACTGATTGGTAAACGTCATTAGCGGTTTACCATTATGAGGATTCCACAGTTCTAGGGTGCCATTTAAACTGCCCACGGCACAACTATGACCATCGGGGTTAAAGGCAATATGTCGGGCTGAATCGGAATTTCCAGCTAAAATACGCAGCAATTTACCTGTTCGTACTGCCCAAAGTTTAATTTCCCAATCCCCGCTACTAATTAAAATCTGACCATTGGGACTAAATACAATATCTCGCACCCGATCCGCACGACTGACTAAGGTATTGATCAATTTTCCGGTGCTAAGTGACCAGAGTTTGATCGTTTTATCAAAACTGCCACTGGCTAAAATCTGACCATTTGGACTAATTGCCACACAAGTTACACGGTGGCTATGTCCAGTTAAGTTATGCAAAGGTTTGCCGAGGCGTAATGCCCACAGCTTGATGGTTTTATCATAACTGCCACTGGCTAACGTCTTCCCATCTGGACTAATCGCAATGGCACGAATCTCATCCGTATGTCCCGAAAGCGTCCGACGCAGTTTCACCTTTTCCCAGGGATTGGGTGAGTTGGGAATAGGCAATAACTGAGTAATCAGAGACATCAGTCCTTTGGCTTTGGACTGAATTGGCGATCGCGTCTTGATCGGGATCGGTGCTGGTGGCGGTAACTCAGGCTTGGGCGCAATAATGTCTTCAATACAACGGCGAATCATAGCTGGGGTCTGCGGTCGCTGACCAGGAAATGTCGCCATGAGATAATCAATTAAATCCGCTAATTCTTTACTAACTTGCGGCGCACTCTCTCGCCATTGCAATTTGCCCGTCCGGGGATGAGACTCAAAATCGTTGGGAGATTTGCCGGTGAATAAGTAGACAAAGGTGCGACCTAGGGCAAAGAAATCCGATTGCGCCACCGCTTTGCCTTCCATTTGCTCTGGCGGTGTATACCCACTGGAGATAATCACGGTGCCGGTTTCATCTTTTTTTTGCCGTTGTAAGTAGGTTTCGGTAATCTCCCGCACCGCCCCAAAGTCAATTAATGCCAGTTGTCCATTAGGTCGCAGGATAATATTGGAGGGCTTGATATCTCGATGGATTAGCTCTTGTTGGTGCAGTTGTTCTAAAATATCGACCAATTGTTTCAACCACGCGATCGCCTGGTTTTGAGTTAGACTCAGAAGCGGTTTGTTCCGACGCGATCGCCACTGCTTTAACGTAAGCCCCTCAATTTTCTCCATGACTATGCAGTGCAGGGAGACTTCTGTCCCCTGTGACCAGACAAAATAGCCATCTGACTCAACTCTAGGAATACCGGGATGCTGAAGCCGACTCAAGACCATAGCTTCCCGCTGAAAGAGGGATATAGCTTTTTCTTTCGCATCATGGCTATAGAACCGATCCAGATTCAGAACTTTCAGGACTTTGGCAATTCCCTGATCATCGACTTCAAAGGTTTGACTAAACCCACCTTTACCGAGTGTTCGCAGGACTCGATAACGGTTTTGAAGCAACAGGTTGGGGTATATCATGAGGGGGGTTAGAAACAGTAATCTTGGCTACGTCGCAGTATCACTTATCTCTTTTTGCTTCGCCGCTTATGCCAAACCTCTAGGGTCTGCTTATAATCTGCCTTCAATCGCATCCAGTAAGTTGATCGTGTTAAGTCGTGCATATCCCACCATTTGGTCAGATGTTCCTTCTAGTATAGAAAGAATCGCTTTAAGTTGATCATCTAGGCGATCTGTGTCTTTTAACACATACAATCGATCCCTGACGCGAGTAAGAATTAGGCGAATTTGTAGCGTCTTCAGATCATCGGATACCTGTTCTTTGACTAGGGCATGACTCCTGAGTAGCCCCAGTTGACTTACGGATTTGGTTTGACAAACAGTTGAAATTTGCTGACACACCTGGTCAATAAATTGATTGGTGGCATACTTCAACAGAGCCGGCTGAATGGTAAAAATCGCTTCATTGGCTTCGGCATTGGGTTCTTTTTCCAACAGCGATCGGCGTTTGAGGGATTCCAACGCTGCCAGGAGTTTCGATAAGGATGTTACCGAAAACTTCATTGCCTCTTTTAATTCCGAAATTGAAAGCGGCTGATTTTCCAGTGCCAACCAATAAATGATTTCCTGTTCTAAAGGAGATAAACGTTGGAATTGTTGATTAAAAACATTCGGTAGAATATCACCAATAATTAATGTACTTTGCTCTAAAAATTCCGAAATATTTCCGTCAAATATTTCTTGGATAGTTGTTGCCATAATTTTTAGGGCTAACGGATTGCCGCGATAAAGCTGAATCAGGGCATCAGCACTTGACTTTAAGGAGGAAAATCCTTTCGTTTCTAAAATGCGTTTGGCATCCTCCGCACTTAAGCCTTTGAGTTTGAGTTCTCGAACAGGGAGTTTTGTACCCGCTAATGAGGCAATTTCTATCGGTTTTTCCCGACTAATCAGCAGTAAGCAACTTTGATGGCGTTCTTCAGCCATGCGCCTAATCAGTTCCCCGTAGTCTTGATACCCTTCTCGATAATGTCCGGCTAACCTGCCACTACTCATGATAGTTTCCACATCATCGAGGAGCAACAAACAGCGATGGCGTTGGCAGTAATCCATCAGTCGCGAAATTTGACCGTTAGCGGTATCGGGTAACTCTTGTTCCTTACCCTCCGATAAAAAGTCGATTACCTCAGTGAGGAGATCACCCAGGGGTGAAGCATGACGTAGCGATCGCCAGATCACATATTCAAAGGAAGATTGTACCTGTTCAGCTACCTTCGCTGCCAGGGCGGTTTTACCGATTCCCCCCATTCCCAGGAGTGCTACGATACGACAGCGTTCTTTGACAATCCATTGGTCTAGCTGTTTCAGTTCCGACGTGCGACCGTAAAAGATGGAGATGTCAATGGTTTCTCCCCAATCTTGGCGACTACCACTATTGGAGGGTGTCGTCTTGCCTTGATCGACAATTTCTTCCCAGTTGAGTCCTAAAACGTGACAATATGCTTTAAAGGCATGAGCGCTAATGGGTTGTCTTCCGGCTAAAAACCGCTTCCATGTCCCTTGGGAGAGTCCACTGGCATAAGGTCCGCCAGTATACCACGGTTTATCCGGTTCTAGTATTCGACTAGCCTCAAGCAAGCAGGTGTCGTCATCGTCAAGACTCCAACTCCACCCCTTTTCGTTTCTGGCTTGCTTGATTTTAGCGAGTCCCCCTTGAGAGGCTTTAAGAGTCGGCACTGTCTCACCTTAGTTTTGCCATTTGTCAAGATCGATTTTAGTGCAATTTATAACGTTATGGATAAAAGCACACATTCAAAGGTGTCATGACCCAAATAATGGAGTCACGCTCATTATGCCCTGAACTAAAGTAATCTTCCAGAAGGCTGGCGTTTATTGTGACAATTGTATCATATATACTGTTGAGCTAAAGAGCAATTACCTGGTACTGTCCAATATCAAATCGGGCAAAGCCAGTTAATTGTAGGGGCGGGTTTAGCCATTCAAGCTAGCTTTTTATTAATAACTGAGCAACAAAACCCGCCCTTATTCAAAGGTAATGGTCATTGGTATTATTTCATGGGTCATTCGTCAAGTCGTTCTCAGCTTTAATACAGACGCGCCGAGTTAAGTTAGGGGTTTTATCCTGAACGTTATTGGTAAAATCTGTCCCGACAAACGTAAGTAAAGGGCGGGTTTTGTAGCCAAGCTAGGGAAAACAATCAACATTAGTTCCTAAACCCGCCCCTACAAACAGATTCCCTTGACAGAAGCGAAGGGTCAACACTCGATCTGGGCGGGTTTAGTCGCATCTGGGTTAGGCAAGAAACGATAATAGTGAATCAATCTAGAGAACCCGGAACTCTTACTCCTCTAATTCAGGTGGTGAATCAGGGAGAGACTCAGGCTGTTCTATCGGTTGGGGAGGCGAAAAGCGATCGCGCATTTGTTTGAATGCTTGGGGATTGAGTAACCACTGGGCAATAAACACAGCAGCGCCCGCCGAGAGGATAATCAACAGTATGCCAAAAACTCCGATGATGATCTTGAACCAATCCTGACTAGAGGATGCGACTTCAACGTCTATGGGTTCGGACATTTCCTCGTCCTCCTCACCAACAGGTTCCTCTGCGCTTGGCAATTGAGTCTCTAACTCGATAGTCTGGGCATTATTTTCCAGTTGTAATCCTTCCAGATTCAGCACCACCGGATATTGTGGAGAAACACCACAATAGGTGAGAACAACGGAAGCATTATCATAACCATTCCGTTGATTTGCCTGATCAACCAGAAACCGTACCCCTGCTTCTAGAGATAGCTTGCCACTGAACACATCTTTGGCAAAATCCGCATAAACAGACTCGATC
This sequence comes from Coleofasciculus sp. D1-CHI-01, assembly GCF_040218875.1. Classification (NCBI taxonomy): domain Bacteria; kingdom Bacillati; phylum Cyanobacteriota; class Cyanophyceae; order Coleofasciculales; family Coleofasciculaceae; genus Coleofasciculus; species Coleofasciculus sp. D1-CHI-01. The sequence goes on along the minus strand of NZ_JAVJQP010000090.1, from coordinate 8,171 downwards.
AAATTGTTATCACTTACCCCATCTGAACAGAGCAACAATAAACCATCTTCCTCTATAATCAAACGGCTTACATGGGGAGAAAGAGACTCCGCATCCTTGGTTCCTACGGCTTGGGTCAATGCGCCAGAATCGGGGCGCTGTAAGGCATGACGGTACAAACTTCGACCCACCCTGACTTCCCGCGTTGCCACATCATCATCGACAGTAAGCTGTTGGCAGTAGTCGGGAGTGATCCAGTAGGCACGACTATCCCCGACACTGGCAATGTAGAGTTCATGACTATTGCCTTCGCTATCCGATTGAATCACCATTTGCGGTAATTGTAGGGCTAGGGTTAAAGTTGTACCCATACGCCGCCGGGATTCTCGCTCTTGTTGATCGTTGCAGGAAGCAATTAAATTATTCACCACGCGAATAATTGCTGCTAGCTGTTGGGCGACTAAACTCGGACTCATCAGTTCCGGATCTTCAAGTAACTCAGCTAGCAATGCCCGCACCTGGATTTTCACCGATTGGATTGCCATGTGGCTGGCAACTTCACCGCCTTCATGTCCACCAATTCCATCACAGACAATGGAAAGGTGGGGGATCAGGGGATCGGGTTCTGGAGTCAGATCCGATCGCAGGGGATAGCAACTATCTTCATTGTGGTCATGTAAAGGACCTGTATCCGTGAGTCCAGCGACTTCTAAACGTAAGGGTTGTTGCGAAGATTGAGCCAACAGAAGCTGATTAAGCTGAACGGCAATTGCCTCAAAGGAGGGATTAGGCGTTTGCATTTGCTGAGCGATATCTCGCAGTTGATCCGCCACCGCCACGGATGCTGTGCGACACCAGGATTCCCAACATTTTCCAAGCTGTTGCAGACTTGCCTGAGTTCGGGAGTGGGGTAGGGTTGTTGTACCTCCGGATGTACCTGTTGATGAGTCTTTTTTGTCACGGTTAATTGACGCTGAGACCGATACGGGATCAGAATCCGTCGTTCCATTCCTCACCAGTTCCCGCAGTCGCACCCGCCAGCCTTCGACTCGCACCTGTTCGGGATCAACCAGGGTAGCGGCTACACCTAATTCAGCGAAGGGTTGCCATAACTCTAGAATTTGCCATAACCAATAGATCTGACGCACCGGGGACGCTTTTGACCAAGCTGTGGTGATTGCTGGATAAAGTTCGCCGTTGTTGTCAATCGGGACATTTTCCAGCAAAATAATCGGCGTAGTCGATTTAGAGTCTGCCCCGGAACAAACGCCATAAACCTCTGGAACGTGGAGACGATGGGGATACAGGCGTAGATAGGGGAGAAACATGCCACTTATGCGATCGGGCGTATCAGGTAACTCCTCTGGGTGCAGATCCAGCCAAATTTGGGGCGCGACGACTTGATACCGTTCGGCAACCATTTCCCCCACGGGGATCGATGCAGCCGTTGCACCCACTGCCCACAGATAACGATTCGTTTGCGGCTGATCAGTACTCATAAATCTTAAAAAATAATTTTGGAATGAATTGGCAACTGGAGTGTTTTAATACCAAGCGTCCCGATTCAGAGTTGAATTCTGTGTCATTCCCCTAGAATTAATAAGCATAATCAAAACACGGCGCTGTGTCTATAGTTTGTCCGTTGTTGTTGACCAATTTTCAGAAGTTGTTGCTTCCCCAGCTTCCCCAGCTTCCCCAGCTTCCCCAGCTCCCCCAGCTTCCCCAGCTTCCCCAGCTCCCCCAGCTCCCCCAGCTCCCCCTGCTTCCCAAGAAGGGCGGACTGGCAAACTAAACTAGAAGAAAATTCTTTCAACCCAGGATACACTGGATTTTTATATGTCACTCAATCCTTCCTTACTTTGGCTCCTGGCAGGATCAATGCTTTGTCTGGTGGAGCTATTCGTCCCGACGGCGTTTGTTGCCTTTACCATGGGAATTAGCGCGTTAGTCGTGGCGCTGGTGGCGTTAATGATTCCCCTGTTTCCGGTACAAGTTGTGCTATGGTTGGCGCTATCGACGGCGCTGGTTATTGCATCTCGTCGCATTCTCCCAGCCGCCAAGGTAGCTAAACGTCTCGATGCCGTGGAAGCTCGCACCCTGACCGAAATTCCCCCTGGAGAAACGGGACGCATCCTCTATGAAGGCAATTCCTGGCAAGCGCGTTGTGATGATGAAACGGCGGCGATCGCACCCAACCAAAAGGTTTATGTTGTCCGCCGTCAAGGGAACACACTCATTGTCGTTCCCCAGGATCTCTTACATTAAATTTTCCGTTTGAAAACTCTGGCTATTTTTTGTCGGTGGCATATTATCAAAATTCTAGGAGGTAATACCATGAATCCATTCGCTTGGCTCATTATTTTGGTGCTTGGCGGTTCCACGATGGCTAGCTCCATTAAGATTGTCAATCAAGGAAATGAAGCGTTAGTGGAACGATTGGGGAAATACAGTGGAAAAAAACTGGAACCCGGTTTGAATATTATGGTTCCGGTTTTGGATCGCGTCGTATTCAAGGAAACGATTCGGGAAAAAGTCCTTGACATTCCTCCCCAAAAGTGCATCACTTGCGATAATGTTTCCATCAGCGTGGACGCCGTGGTCTATTGGCGGATCATGGATATGGAAAAAGCTTACTACAAGGTCGAAGATCTGCAAGCCGCCATGGTGAATTTAGTGCTGACGCAGATTCGTTCAGAAATGGGCAAACTGGAACTGGATCAAACCTTTACGGCGCGATCTGAAGTGAATGAAACCTTGCTGCGGGAATTGGATATTGCTACTGATCCCTGGGGCGTGAAAGTGACACGGGTGGAATTGCGGGATATTGTGCCATCTAAGGCGGTACAAGACTCGATGGAGTTGCAGATGTCAGCCGAACGGCGCAAACGGGCGGCAATTCTCACGTCAGAAGGGGAACGGGAATCAGCCGTTAATAGTGCTAGAGGGAACGCGGAAGCCCAGGTGCTAGATGCAGAAGCGCGACAAAAGGCGGCGATTTTAGACGCAGAGGCGCAACAAAAGGCGATTGTCCTCAAAGCTCAAGCCGAACGCCAGCAGTCCGTTCTCAAGGCGCAAGCTACCTCTGAGGCGCTGCAAATTGTGGCGAAGACACTCAAGAGTGATCCCGTTGCTCGTGATGCTCTACAGTTCTTACTGGCACAGAATTATCTGGATATGGGTAAAGAGATTGGCAGTAGCGATAGTAGCAAGGTGATGTTTATGGACCCCCGGGCGATTCCGGCTACGATTGAAGGGATTCGATCCATGGTTGGCGATCGCGAATCGTTGGATTCTGAAGCGTTCAATTTTGAGTCGCACAATAACCGTTAAGCTGGGAAGAGATCATTTGTTATTTGTCATCGTTTTAGGGTGGGCTATGCCCACCTTTTTTTTTGCTCAAGTGGGGAGGAATTGTTCATGGAAACCCGCCAATCTCAAGTCCTCGCCGGACTCTTGGGAGTCTGTGTGGGCGATGCGTTGGGTGTACCTGTGGAATTTACCACCAGGGAGGAACGCCTGCGATCGCCTGTCACCTCTATGCAGGGCTATGGTACCTACAATCAGCCGCCAGGAACTTGGTCAGATGACAGTTCTCTCACCTTCTGTTTAGCCGAAAGCCTCTGTCAGGGATTTTCCCTCGACGCGATCGCCCAATCGTTTTGTCTTTGGCATGATCAAGCCTATTGGACGCCTTACGGTATTGTATTCGATATTGGGATGACAACAGCCGCCGCCCTACATCGCTTGAGTTGGGATCAGGTTTCCCCCTTGGAATCAGGGGGTGCGGATGAACGAAGTAATGGCAATGGGTCATTGATGCGAATTTTGCCCATGGCTTTTTATTATAAATCCCTAGAGTTTCCAGATTTAATTCAGAGAGTTCATCAGGTTTCTAGCATTACTCATGCTCATCTCCGTTCTCAGATGTCATGTGGAATTTATATCAGTATCGCGATTCAATTACTAGAACGTGATGATCCAGAACCCGCTTATTTCAAAGGAATTCAACGGATTCAGGAAATCTATAATCAGCCCCCCTACACTTCAGAACTCGATAACTTTGCCAGAGTCTTTGATGGAGAAATTGCCCAGTTGCCCATGGAAGCGATTCAATCGAGTGGTTATGTTATTCATAGTTTAGAAGCTGCACTGTGGTGTTTTTTAACCAGTACATCTTATGCCCAATCCGTATTAAAAGCCGTTAATTTGGGTGGAGATACCGATACCACAGCAGCGATTACGGGTGGATTAGCTGGACTGTATTATGGTGTCGAACAAATTCCCAAAGACTGGCGCGATCAAATTGCTCGGAAAGACGATATTGTTGACCTTGCCAAGCGTTTAGCTTCAGTTACAATAGAGAGTAGCTCAATGGGGAAAAGTTTGAACCTTTGAACTGTGGGCGAGTACCAGGGACTCTACTCTCAACAGCACAACGGTTCGCTATCTTTAACTCCTATCATGTACGAATATAAAGTTGGTGGTAGTCTCCCGGCTGATGCTCCCACCTATGTTTGGCGACAAGCCGATCGCGCTCTCTATACAGCCTTAAAAGCGGGACTCTTTTGTTATGTCCTGAATTCGCGACAGATGGGGAAATCTAGCTTGCGCGTACAAACCATGACGCGACTTCAGTCGGAAGGAATTGCTTGTGCAGCGATTGATTTAACCGAAATTATTAGTCCCGATATTACGCCGAGTGAATTTTATGGCAGTATTACCTATACCCTAGCCGATAGTTTTCATCTCCTGGAGAAAATTGGCGACTTTGATAGCTGGTGGAGCAAATATGAAACTCTGTCCAGTACACAGGGATTGGTGCGATTTATTAAAGATGTCCTTCTCAGACATGAGTCACTTTTTGGAAAAAAAATAATTATCTTTGTCGATGAAGTAGACAGTGTTCTACGTTTGCCTTTTTCCGTGAATGACTTTTTTGGTTTAATTCGCGCTTGTCACAATAATCGCGCCGATCAACCGGAATATAATCGCCTCACGTTTGCGATTTTAGGCGTGGCGTCGCCAACGGATTTAATTCGTTCTCAAGGCTATAGTCTTCCGTTCAACTGTGGAGAAGCCATTGAACTAACGGGTTTTCGCTTAGACGAAGCCGAACCTATTACCCAAGGATTAACGGTCAAATCTGCCAATTCCCAGGAACTGACGAAAGCAGTACTCAGTTGGACACAGGGACAGCCATTCCTCACCCAGAAACTATGCAAACTGATTGTCGAAGCTGATGATGCGCCGCCCCTGGGTCAAGAATCCCCCTGGGTTGAGCAACTGGTGCGATCGCGCATTTTGGAAAACTGGGAAAGCCACGATGAACCCGAACATTTACGTACCATTCGCGATCGCTTACTCCGAAATGAACAACGCAGTCGTTCCCTGTTAAAACTTTACCAACAAATCCTATCTTCGTCTCATTCCTCTGCCATTCATGGGATATCAGACTTTGGCACTTCCCCGAATCGATACGGAGAAATCATTGATGATGATAGTCCTGAACAAATGGAACTGCGATTGTCAGGATTAGTAGTCAAACAGGGGAGTATTTTAAAGGTTAACAATCGCATTTATCGGTCAGTTTTTAACTCCAGTTGGGTAAAAAAACACCTAGCCGCTTTAGAACCTGAACCTCAGTATTCCCAATTTCAGAAAACTTTGGCTGAACTGGAGCGAAAACTGTTAGTCTCTCAACTAGCTTGTGTTGCTGATGGTAGAGATTCGGCGCAGGCGCTGTATGAGGTGTTGCGAGACGTAACCTTACGCATTGGTGATTTACTCAGCGCCGATCGCGCGACCATCTTTTTACTCAATGAAGACAAAACTGAACTTTGGTCAGTCGTGGCTGAAAATGAAGGGAGTGAATTTCTGGATATTCAGGTACGATTAGGGGAAGGAATTGCGGGTCAAGTGGCAAAAACTCGCAAATCCATTAATATTCGCTCGAATGTTTACCAAGATGCGCGGTCTGAATTGGTTAAAGCATACGATGAAAAATACAATTATTATACCTATAATGTCTTGGCGTTGCCAATTACTAATGAAAATCAGCAAATTATTGCTGTCATTCAATTACTCAACAAATTAAAGCGACCCAAAAACTCCGATAATCAAGGACATTGGTTGATCAATCGCCACGGTTTTAGTCAACGAGATCAAAAGCAATTAGCAGAATTTGTTCCGGCAATTCGCCAAATTGTGGAAAGTTGTCAATCCTGTTATCGTGCCACGAAGAAACTGCGAGCAACCGCTGCTTTAGCAGAAGCCACTCGTTCTCTAGATAAGAGTAGTTTAGACATTCAAGAAATCCTCCCACGAGTCATGGATGCGGCGAAGAAACTGATGAATGCTGACCGCAGTACCTTATGGCTTTTGGATCGCGATCGCCATGATTTGTGGACGAAAATTCTCCAAGCTGATGGTTCCTTAACCCAAATGCGAGTCCCTGTCGGTGTGGGATTTGTGGGTAAGGTGGCTAAAACAGGTCAACCCCTGAATATTCCCTTTGACCTCTACGATCATCCTGATGCAACCAATTCTCGAAAATTTGACCACACCACGGGTTATCGCACCTGTAGTTTGCTCTGTATGCCTGTATTTAACGCCGATGGTGAATTAATTGGCGTGACGCAATTGGTTAATAAACGTAAACCCGGAAATTTTCCGTTCTATAAACCTGAAAATTGGCCCCAACCGCCTGACCAATTTCAAGCCAGTTTTGATGAGCATGACTGTCAGTCCATGCAAGTCTTTAATGAGCGAGTGGGTGTGATTTTGCAATATGCCAAGACTCATGAAACTTTAAAGCAATTTACCCAAATTCAACCAAAAGAAGGGGTTCACAATACCCTGGTGATGCTTAATCAAGCCGTGGGCAACCATAGCGATGAAGTGATGCATAATATGCTAAGTTTTATTGCCAAATCAGTGACCAAGACACTGGATACTGAACAGACGAATATTTTTGTCTTGAATAGCGAAAACCAAGCGTTTTGGTCATTAATTCTTGATAATGAAACGGGGAAATTAAGAGAAGTTCAGCTTGCCCCTGATGGAAGCGAGTTAACCTCTGGCTCTAAACCAATGCGACATCGAATTAGTCAGCAGCATCCCAGCCTCTCAACGTTAATTCAAACAGCTACTCCTCAATTTAAAGATTCTCTGATTCACAGTCATTTAGTCTATCCTATCGTCAATTCGCAGCAGACTGTGGTAGCACTGATTGAATTAATTAATAAACTCAAACCGACTAGCGATCGCGGCGTCCCATTATCTGAACGCATTGACCCTAAAGGGTTTAGGAAAGCCGATGAAAAGCAACTGGCTCAATCTGTCCCCTCAATTCTGCCGATTCTGGAAGGGGTACAATCCTTTTATCGAGAAATGCGGATCATTCAGGGGCGACAAGCGATCGATGCGTTATGGTTAGCGATTAGTTCGATTAGTCAAGGGAATTGGACATCTCAGGAAATTCTGCAAAAAGTCATGGATGCGGCGCAAACGTTGACCAATGCTGATCGCAGTATCCTGTGGCTAGTTGATCGCCAACGGGGTGATTTATGGACTGAACTTCCCGGTGTTGGGAAAATTCGCTGTGAAATTGGTATGGGTTTTGCAGGTCAAGTGGCAGCATCAGGTAAACTGATGATAATTTCCTATGACTTGTATGACCATGTTGGCGCATTACATGCCAAACAAATGGATTTAGAAATCGGATATCGCACCTACAGTTTACTCTGTATGCCTGTTTTAAGTCGCGATGGGGAGTTATTGGGGGTGACGCAGTTACTCAACAAGCGCAAACCGGGAACTTTTTCGGAGGATAATCCCGCTGATTCTATTGATGTTCCTGATTATTTCAAGACAAGTTTTAACGAACGCGATCGCCGATATATGGAGATATTCAATAATCAAGTCGCTGTCATTGTTCAAAGCAATCAACAGCAGGATGTGTTAAAAAGTGAAATTTTGGGGAGACTATCTAGAGCGTCAGTTCAGTAACTAAAGTTAGGGATTAAATCCATTGTCTGGTTTCCCTTTAGACACGGTAGGGGCTGGGTTTGACACAATTGTAGGGGCGGGTTTAGGGACAATTGTAGGGGCGGGTTTAGGGACAATTGTAGGGGCGGGTTTAGGGACAATTGTAGGGGCGGGTTTAGGGACAATTGTAGGGGCGGGTTTAGGGA
>NZ_JAVJQP010000085.1:0-24318 GCF_040218875.1 Coleofasciculus sp. D1-CHI-01 | reverse complement strand
GCCCTTTACCAAATTGGGTTGGGTTGTCTTATCTTGAATCAGGGCGGGTTTTATTGTTCATTTATCGGTGGGGAGGGCGGGTTTTGTTGTTGATTTATTGGTGACGCCTTCAATGTAGTCCCTAAACCCGCCCCTACAAATGATTGATGACGAATAAAATCATATCAGGTTCTGATACTTGCCTAGAATCGCAAACCTATAAAAATAAAGGTTTAAATCATTTTTATTAAGAATATTTTACCCGAAATAATATAACCTATTGTAGGGGCGACCCGCTGCATAAATCAACAACACTCGTCCTCTCAATTTTATCGGGTCGCCCTTTACTAAATTGGGGTGGGTTGTCTTATCTTGAATCAGGGCGGGTTTTATTGTTCATTTATCGGTGGGGAGGGCGGGTTTTGTTGTTGATTTATTGGTGACGCCTTCAATGTAGTCCCTAAACCCGCCCCTACAAATATCGATGACGAATAAATTAATAGTATGTTCTGATAATTTTCTAGAATAACAAGGCTATAAAAATAAACCTTTAAATCATTTTTATTAAGAATATTTTACCCGAAATTATATAACCTATTGTAGGGGCGACCCGCTGCATAAATGAATAATCCCCATCCTCTCAAATTTATCGGGTCGCCCTTTACTAAATTGGGGTGGGTTGTCTTATCTTGAACCCGGACAGGTTTTATTGTTCATTTATTGGTGACATTTTCAATTGAATCCCTAAACCCGCCCCTACAGATGATTGATGACGAATAAATTAATATCATGTCCTAATAATTTTCTAGAATTAAAACGCGGTAAAAAATAATTTAACACATTTTTGTTAAAAATATTTGACCCGACATTATCTAACCCCCTGTAGGGGCGACCCGCTGCATAAATGAACAACACCCGTCCCCTCAATTTTATCGGGTCGCCCTTTGTTTAAACCCAATTCAGGTTAATCGAACAGGTGCAAGGAGATCAACCTGTTTCAACGTTTGTAGTCATCGCTTTAGCGACGCACCCGTTTAATGATTTTGTGTGAACTGCTTTAACTTCTTCTGGGCGAACTCCCGCAACTTCTCATCGGCATCATTTTCTGCTCTATCGCGTAATAAAGTTAGCGTTTTGGGATGGTCAGGATACCGCTTGATGATTCCCTCAAGTGCCATTTGCCGGGGGTTTTCTTCCCAGTTGTTCTCACGTTGAAAAGGGTCATTCATAGTGCAATTGTACAATAATTCAAATAGCCACGGCTCATCTTTCCATGCCCTAGCTAATTCCTGTATCGCCGCACGTCGGACATCCCCATCATCATCAGATTGAATTCGTTGTTTGAGCAGGGGTAAAGTATCTGGGTCATCTTTCCATCCTCTGGCTAATTCCTGTACTGCTGCACCTCGGATCAACATAGAATCATCAGATTGAAGCCGTTGTTTGAGTAGGGGTAAAGTATCTGGGTCTTGTTTCCATCCTCTGGCTAATTCCTCTACCGCCGCACCTCGGACAATCCCATTATCATCAAATTGAATCAGTTGCTTGAGCAAGGGTAAAGTATCTGGGTCTTGTTTCCAAATTGTGGCAATTGTAGTAATTGCTTGGGTACGAATTTCTTTGACTAGGTTGAAATACTCGAAGTCTATATCAGACTCAAACAGATAGGAAATATAACTATACTGAGTCAATTCCTTCAATCGCTCAAGCAATTTATTATCCATCTCCAATATCCCCTGTCGATTCTTCACCTCCTCCAAACACTGCGCCGCCAGAAACACATTCATAAACTTCTCATCTTCACCCTCCTGATTCATCAAATACTCAATAATCTCCCCCGCAAACCTCGACTCCTCCATCATCCCCACAATCAACCGCAAAACCTCATGCCAAGACTCATCCCGCCAATGCTTGCCAAAAACCTCTGTTTTCAACTCCTCCAGAGATAACCGTCGCGTCTCCTTAAACTGCCAAATAAACTCCCACGCACAGAAATATTCCAAAAACGTCCGATGCACAAACCCATAATAATCCGCCCCCAAATAACAGAGGATAAAATTACGTTCCCGTAATTGACGAATCAGTACCCGCGCCACTAACCGCGCCTGATTCACATCTATCGTTCTCAAATACTCGGTTAAAATCCCTTCTAAATCTTTCCCCCGAATCAAATTCCCCGCCAATCCCTTTTCTGTGGCTTGCATAAAATACGCCACCCGGCGCAACATCGCCTGCTTATCCTTATAATCAATCGTCTTCGGATCAAGGCGGTAATCCTCAATTAACGCCCGTTCCACATCCCATTGATGCAGTAAAACTCGTGACGCTTGATGATACAATTCCGGTCTATCTCTCGGTAACTCCTGATGCCGATTTAAAATTGCCATCATCGTCAGCAATAGCGGATTTCCGGCTAATTCATGAATCGCTTTTGACGTATCAATTGCCCGTTGTAATCGTTCCCGCTTCCAAGTCTTATCCACCTCATCGGTAAAGGTTAATTCATGCCAACGATAGATAAAATCCTGTATCTGGTTCTCATCCAACTCTTGCAACAGGAAATGATTAAACTCCGCATCCCGTAATCGCTGCGGCTTATAGCCAATCACGCGAGAGGTGACAATCACCTGCACATCTGGATACTCATTAGTGAAGCGATGAATATCGGTAATCACATCCTCTCGTTTCCCCGGATCAAATACCTCATCCAAGCCATCAAACAGCATCAACACCTTCCCCGCCTTTAACTGTTCCTGGAGTTGATGCTGATTCAGATGATAAATCGCCCCACTACTTTGATGCAAAAACTCTAAGAAATTCTGGCATTGTCCTAAATCCCGATTCCGCATATAGGTGCGTAATTCAATTAAGATGGGAATCGCTAAGGAAATCGCATTCTGTAGCGGCGACTGGGCATAGATTAATGCCAAATACTGTAATAACGTAGACTTCCCCGAACCCGGATCACCTAAAATTACCAGATAGGGATAATTTCGTTTATCATTAATTACATCCAAAACCGACTGTATCGGCGCTTCTGAATACACCCGTTGATAACGCTCGAATTCCCCGAACTGAAACTCTGAATCTAATTGATCCGTCTCCCGCAATCGCTGCTGATGTTCCTTCGGCAATTCATAAATTTGCGGCAAAACGTCATGGACTTTTCGCACGTTTTGTGCTATAAATATTCGCCATAACTTCAGCGCATTATAAGCACAGCCCGTCGTATCCAAACTATCTAATCGCAGATTGCCATACGCTTCCCGTAACCCCTCCTGATAGCGGCGTAAATCGAACTCTGGTATAATTCCCGCAGACTCCTGAGTATACCGTGCGATCGCCTCCAACTTCTGCGAATCCAAAATCTGCCGCAATTCAGGCGATTCCCGAATTAACGCCTTGACTTTTCTGAGATACCGCTTCCCCACCTGTTCCCAATCAAAATCTTCAGGAAGCGATCGCAGGTTAAGCTGATACCATAGATTCCCCAATCCCTGCGTATCCAAACTCGAACACTCATCCTGAAACCCACTCCCCAGAATCCCTTTCACCGAGGAATTGTGGATAAACTTAGTTAACGCCGGAGAATACTCTTCCACCTCCACCTCCGACACCTCAGCATCTTCCAACTCCTGCTGTACCAACACCAGAAACTCTTTCAAGGCTTTCCCGACAACCGTGTTCAGCGTATCATCCTCAAAAAGCCCGGAAAAATCGCGAATACAATCCTTAAGAAAATCTTTCGTGTAATCTTCCAGCGTTCCCTTCGCCAGAGGCGCTAACACTTCCCGAAACACAAAGCCAGTCAGGGAAGAAACACCCCAAACCACAAACCAATCCACCATGACGTTCGTATTCGTCTCTAGTTTGTATCGAGTATAACTTGAGAATCAGATTTACATATCCTAGGGACACGGCACTGCCCTACCTCTACAGTTAACGCCCTGCCACTAATTTGCCTAAATTCTCTTAATATTACACCTGTAAGACAGAAACGCCATACAATTATGCTTTAATGGTCGAAAAATCAATAACTTGATCCACGAATTATTCAACAGTTTTATTCAGGAAAGTCAGGACTTTCACTGAAGGGAACCTTCGGATTATTCAAAAAATTCAGAAAGTTCAGTTTTATGCTAGCGTGGTCATCAGAGGTATGAATTGGAATGCCAGATGGCAGATGCAGAGATCATAAGACTGATCGAATTAGCCGAGTATTGGATTGCCCAGAAGACAGGAAGCGTACTTAACGAAGCCCAAAAGACTATCCTGAGTCAAGCCTTAGCAGGCAAGAAACTCAAAACCATTCAAGTCATGGGCTATAGCCAAAATACCGTCCAGCGCGATTTAGCGCCGAAGTTATGGAAACAGTTGTCTGAAGTCACCGGGAAACGAGTCACGATTAAAACGTTACGTTTAATCCTCGAAGGATTGCCAGACGCAGATACCAAGAACTCCGAGACTCTGACTCCCCCACCACCTCTGGCGGTAAGTACAGCCACCTTCCCCTCTCCCATCTGGGAACTACCCGGAGGACAACTTGATTTAGCCTCACCCTGCTATGTCGAACGTCCATCCGATGAATCTCGCGCCTATGAAGAAATTAGTAAGCCGGGAAGTTTGATTCGGATCAAAGCGCCGCGACAAATGGGCAAAACATCCCTAATGGTACGATTACTATATCACGCCGAACGACAAGGATGTCAGTCTGTCGCCTTAAACTTTGAGTTAGCTGAACGGGAAGTCTTTGCGGATTTAAATCAATTCCTGCAATGGTTTTGTGCTACTGTTACCGATGACTTACACCTGCCGATTCAGTTAGAAAACCGTTGGAGTAAGTTTTTGGGCAGTAAAAAAAACTGTACCAATTATTTTGAAAAATATCTATTACCCACACTCAGAAGTCCCTTAGCTTTAGGACTCGATGCCGTTGACCGCATCTTTCATTACGAACAGGTTGCCGATGACTTTTTCGGCTTACTCCGGGCTTGGCATGAAAAGGCAAAACAACATGAAATTTGGAAGAATTTTCGCCTGATTATTGTCCATGGAACAGAAGTTTATATTCCCCTAAGTAACGACCAATCCCCTTTTAATGTCGGATTACCGATTGAATTATCCGAATTTGACGCCCATCAGGTGCAAGACTTAGCCCTACGCTATGGATTAGACTTCACCTGGAATGATGTCAAACAACTGATGGCAATGGTGGGAGGACATCCCCATTTGATCCGATTAGCCCTGTATAAAATTGCCCGTCAGGATATTACCTTAAACCAACTCCTAGAAGACGCCCCTACCGAAACCGGAATCTATGCGGATCATTTGCGCTTACATCGCTGGAATTTAGAGAAACATCCCGACTTAGCCGACGCCCTAACCCAAATCCTGGAAGCCGATCGCCCGGTGCAGCTAAAAGGCGCGATCGCGTTTAAACTGAATAGTATGGGATTAGTCTATCTCATGGGAAATCAGGTGAGTATTCGCAATGATTTATACCGCCAGTATTTCCGCGAACGCCTGCATCCAGAAAAGCCTAAAAGCCAAATAACCAAGGAATACCGAGGCAGAATTATTCCCCGTTCTCTAGGAGATAATGTCCTAGCCGCTATTGTCTTTACCGATATCAAAGACTCCACCCAAAAACAGCATGAAAACCAACAACCTACCCTAGCCGCCATCCATCGTGACCTAAAACTAATGACCAAATTATGCCATCAATTTGAAGGAGAAGTTCTCAAATCCATGGGCGATGGATTACTCATGTACTTTGTCTCCGCCGTCAAAGCCGTTAATTGTTCCCAAACCATTCAAAAAAACCTCTCCCTCGCCGCCAGAGGATTACCCAATGAGGAAGTATTACAGCATCGCATTGGTATTCACTTAGCCGATGTTTTCTTCAATGGAACCGATGTACAAGGAGATGGCGTCAATATTGCCGCCCGGTTACAATCTCAGGCAAAACCCGGTAGGATTTGTATTTCCTGGATAGTGTATGAAGCCGTGAAAAACCACCTCACCTTAAACATTACCGATAGTGAACATCGCCTCTTAAAAGGAATTGACGAACCCATGTTATTATATCAAATCAGCGTTGAAGAATAGAATAGTTTGGCGAAATTTAGGGGCGGGTTTCATGACTATCCTTTCTGAACTCACCCCAATGTAATTAAACCCGCCCTGACTCAATTAATTGTGACTCAATATAAAATTTAATTAACTTAAGAATAGTGATATAAACAATGCAAACCCCTAGCTCAACACCACTCAGACTGTTTCACATCCAGACCTCCACTCTGATTCAGATACCAGAGAAGTTGACGAGAATTCGTATCGGAAAACCGAATCCTAATTGGTCGCCTGATATTGATATTTCAAATCTGCCCAACTCTGAGATTGCATCCTCCTCTCATGCTGAAATTCAGATTCAGGGAAATGCTTACTTTATCGAAGACTTGGGAAGCATGAATGGAACATTTCTAAATCATTCACCCCTGACGCCATTCACCCCCTATCAGCTTCGTTGGGGAGACAGAATAGACCTGGGCAAAGACGAGCTGTTGACCTTTTTATTTCAAAAAGCAAAGCGAACATCTGTGGCGGTTAGCCGTTCTCAATTTAGCAACGACAGACAAACATCAGCTCCGAACCCTACGGTGTCGATGTCTGCTTACCAATCCACGAGTCAATCCAACCAGCAAAAGACATCGGGATTCAATATTCTAGGATTAATTTTTAGCAATCTGAAGTCTATTTTTAACAGCATTATATCCTTTTTTAGACAATTAATCAGGGGGCGAATGGGCAGGGGTACTAGAGTGGGAGTCTTGTTAATTGCCCTGTTTGCGATCAGTTGGTTCATTGCTCTGCTATTGCAGGATCTGAACCCTAGCGTTCACCTCACTCTGGGCAATCCTAGTAATGCGACTTCCAACCCGAATAATCCTAACAACTACCTGATGGAAAAGCCGCAGTATGCGCTGTCCTATAACAACAGCCAAGGGATTTCCAATTGGGTAAGCTGGCAGTTAAATCAGAGTTGGTTAGGCAGTGTTGAGCGAAGCAACGACTTTCGCCCTGACACTGCGCTGCCGTCCGGATGGTATCAGGTGCGACCAAATGACTACATAGGCAGCGGCTATGATCGGGGACATATAGTACCATCTGGCGATCGCACTCACACTCCAGACGATAACAGTGCTACGTTCGTAATGACGAACATTATTCCCCAAGCTCCACAGAATAATCGGGAGGTATGGCGAGAACTGGAAGAGTATTCACGAGAGTTGGTCTATCAGGGTAAGGAACTCTACATAATTGCTGGGGGTGTAGGCTCACAGGGAACACTTCAGGGTAAGATAACAGTGCCACAGCAGACCTGGAAAGTGATTGCGGTGTTAGATCGTCCAGGTCAGGGTGTTCATGGAATAACGAGCAACACTCGGCTGATTGCGGTGATGATACCCAATTCGGATAAAGTTGCTGGAATGAACTGGCGAGACTATCGAGTATCCGTTGACAGGGTGGAAGCAGCGACAGGCTATAATTTTCTATCGAATGTCCCTACTTCGATCCAGGATGAGATTGAGAGCCGACTCGACAACGGGTAAGCTACGTCTCTACTACCTTGGTTGAAAGACCTGCCACCGTCCCCTGTGCTGTTTTACCTGCGATGTAGATATCAATTGTGGTACTCCCTAAACGGTAAACCTGAATATCGGTGAGACAATCTGAGAGGGTTTGTTCCAAGGCTTGATATCGCTTGACCTGAGCTTTTTCTGCTTCGTTGTGCCAATTTTCCTCTGTGGTCACTGAGGCGAAAAACTGATCCAGTGTTTGGATTTCAATGGGTGTATCCGGTGGATAGCCAGTACGTTCTAACACCAGCGCTGGGGTGAGAATATCTATATTGTCCCAGGTAAAAACCTCCAATGGGTAATTGGCTTCGCTTATCCAGAGTAAACCCTCTGAACTGTTCTTTAGTTGGTCGATGGCATTCACTGTTCTATTTGCACACAATATTAAAGCTAAATGACTGGATTCGTCATTTGTCATTCGTTATTTGTCATTCGTCATTCGTCATTTTTGATAATTGAATGGTTAGGTCGGGGCGGGTTTAGTTATATCAGGGTGAAAACGAAACGTTAGTGGTAAAACCCGCCCCTACAAAAGATGCTCCCTCCCTTGCTTCATCGTATCTAGGAAACGGGTGGTAAAATCCCCCGCCGCTTTAGGGTTTCTTCGATTTGCCGTAACAGTTCAAAATCATTATCGGGCAACGGATAATTGTATTGATTCCCGCCATTTTTACTGTCCTTTAAATCCGGTTCCAGGAACCTAAACGCTTGGCGAAACTGATCTGGATTCGCCGCAATTGACCCCTCCAAATGGCAGGGAATAATCCGTTCAAACTCCCAACTGGCTACCTTCTCCACCCAGTTAAACGTTTCTTTCGGGGCGCGGTTCAAAATCAGAGTTTGCAGAATTGGCGCAACAAAGGGACGTCCATTTCCCCGCAAGGCGTCAAAGGATTTCTGCCAACCGGGTTTCCATTTGAAGGGAAATAAACCGAAATAGGCTTGCTTTGACCAATCCGGTGCCTTTCTCGCCTCCCGTAACGCCTGAGTTAAGGGTATCGTATCCAAGGCGCTGGGGCGGAAGTAAAATGCAAACAGTGAGATGCGTTGCCATCCCTTGCGGCGAGTCATCGGATTATCGATAACGATATCCAAGGTATGATCTCTAGCGTGGAATAATAACGGATAGGGATCAAGTTGCGCGATCGCAGGGGGACCTTCGGGTACACTAACGATAGTATCCGTCACCAGAAGCGTGCGCGATCGCTTGTGCCAAAATCCCACTTCGGCAAAGGGTCCCAATCCCAGATTCACTGGACCGAGTAAAGCATAATCAAATTCATCAGCAAAAGGCGTTTGGCGACTATCGGCGGGTAAAACATGAGTCCGTTTCCTGGGAAACCCCAGCCAACTCAGGGGCAAATTCACCGGATAACTCCACTGGTGCGGCGTCACAAACACCTGGGCGTTGGGAAACTTTCGGGCAAAGGGACCGACAAACACTTTATGCTCAATCCCCGACACCGTGGGCAGGATGATATATTTTACCTCACCATGTTCTGCCACCAATTCCTGAACTAATCGGATACATTCCGGGGTAGGTGCAACAGGCGCATAAATCAACAGCCCTCCAGCATCCAGCTTAATCACCGTCATCCGAATCGGGACAACCACATAGAGAATCCCCTGAATCTGGTCAAACGTCCAAATCCTATCCTTGACTACTTCCACACGGATAGTGCGTCGTTTGCCATAAGGATACAGGGGTACAGGAAACCAAAGCGACCATGACTCGTCTTGAGAATGGATGCTCGGATGACCCTGGTGTTCCTGCATCTGCGGTTTGTTCCTCCTGTATTTTCTGAAGACTCAACCTGTTGGGCGGGAAATTTCCCCTATTATTCTACAACTGGAAGCGCCCCCACCAAAACGCTGTACGCCATCGACGGGAAATGTTTTATCGTAATTTCCCGTCTGATGCGGTATCGGGAAGGGCGCAAGCCTTGCGCCCCTACGGTTTCTTTTCCGTAATTCTAATCCATCACTTAAGGTGTGCCACGCCACTACTCTTCTGAATCCGGGTCAATGCCCATGGCTCTTAATCGTTCCGCCAATCTTGCCGCTTTTTGCTCGGCTTGTTCGGCGCGTTGGTGTTCTTGTTCAGCACGTTGGCGTTCTATTTGGGCGCGTTGACGTTCTTGTTCGGCACGTTGACGTTCTAATTGGGCGCGTTCTTCACCAATTAACAAAAGATTGCCTTCACTATCCCACCAACGCAGCCAATATTGAGTTTGATTTTGATAGGTGCCGTGC
This sequence comes from Coleofasciculus sp. D1-CHI-01, assembly GCF_040218875.1. NCBI lineage: Bacteria > Bacillati > Cyanobacteriota > Cyanophyceae > Coleofasciculales > Coleofasciculaceae > Coleofasciculus > Coleofasciculus sp. D1-CHI-01. The sequence goes on along the minus strand of NZ_JAVJQP010000085.1, from coordinate 14,446 downwards.
CAAAGTCCCAGTTCTACTCCTAAGGGCGTAATTGGATAGTGACCCCGTTCATTCGGTTGCAGTTTTTGATAAGAAAAATTCAGCCAATTATAAACCTCTAGTTTTCTAGTTTTGACTTCAAAAATGGCATAGTAAGGAATGCGAATAATCCGTTCATAAACCCAGAAATTACCGGGTTTAGTGGTTTCTCCTTCAGCGGAAACGGATAAGGGTGTAGCATCTCGTTCCTCGTCTCCATTGCCACTGGCAAATTCTAAGGCAATCATTGGTGCCATCAATTCCCGCCAGAGAACATAAGAACGACGGATTTCACCATTCAGTAATGGGGGAACATTGGGAACATAGAACCAATCAGGAGCCTCTGCACCTTTTTCTGGGGGTTCGGTTTCGCGCCAGTAGATACCGCAGTCTTGTCCAATAGCGTAGTCACCATCAGGATGAAGTTGCTGCAAAACTGGACCAATGGAATCGGTCAAAATTAGGCTTTGAGGATGTTCTTGGAAATTTTTCACAAAGGTGCCATCAGATTCAGGTAGTTGAGTATGGTCAGGAAAGGCAGGGGGTAAATCAATTTTAGTTTGAGTCATGTCTTAATCACAGGTAACAGAGAATCTACTCAATTTCAGGGTTGGTCTGGCACTTATATTTGAATAGTGTGACACAATGTTTGGGCTTAATCATAGTAGTCAGGTAAGCAAGGGTTATCAATCATCATAAAATACACCTTGTAGGGGCGACCCGCCGCACCAAATTAACACCGCCCACCGATTAATTTTATCGGGTCGCCCTGCATCAAATATCGGTAATTATTTCAGTTTAGACTAAACGCAAGACAATTAAAGGGCGACCCGAGTCTATTCAGTGGATTGGTGTTGTTAATTGATACAAGCGGGTCGCCCCTACACAATCACTCTTAGGTTCTTATCTGTTAGGTGACAGATGCTTTTGGTCTTCATGTCTTATGTCAGGGTAAAATTTAAATAACTTTGTAGGGCTGGTACGTGTAATACTTCGGGCGTGAATCTAGCCGAATATGCAACCAATACACCCCTAACCCGGAGGTGCTTACCCAGGTAGGACGCGGATTTAGTCGTTGTTCTAACGCTGACCCCACATTTTGCCACAAGGCGTGCTGCTGATGTTCAGGTGCGTCACGCATAAACGCCGCCAGATGGCAGTATGGAGACATAGAGGCTTGCGGACAAGGCACAACCAGCAACGCATCCTTTCCCAGATTCGGGAATGTCACAATTGACTCGTTCTCACCTGCGGCGGCAAAATGGCGGGTAAAATCACTGGGATTAGCTTGTACATTTGCCAGGGATGGACTATTGACGAGAACAAACTCGAATACCTGGTTTACTGTCGCGTCGGTGATAGGCGGAGTTTCCCAGAAAAAGGCGGAAAATGGAGCATCGGCGAGTAGGGAAATGAAGAATGTCCGAAAATCCGGGTTATGCTGCCATAGCTGAATGATGTCTGAGTAAAGGATTGGGTTATTATTAGACAGAAGCGAAATCTTCTGTATTCGACCCTTGTTGAGTGATTCGATGGATGATTTCCACATTGAGAGATTCGGTATTTTGCTTGATGATTAGATAAGTCGCTTACTTACTCAGTATAACTGTTTAATTTGATTGAAAATAAGTTAAATTAATGGATGAGTTGTGGATGTTTTTCAGTGCAGGTAAATGTCCAAGTTTATGTAATTTTTCAACGCAGAGGGACGCAGAGGTTCACGCAGAGGGACGCAGAGGGATTGGAAGTATTGGGAAAAAGACTTTATAGAAGGACGAAGGACGAAGGACAAATGACTAATGTTAAACAGCGGGTTCAAGAACTGCGAAATCTTCTGCAACAAGCGAGTTATGCCTATTATGTCCGCGATAATCCCATCATGGAGGATGCTGTCTATGACCAACTCTATCGGGAACTGCAAGACTTAGAAAGCCAGTATCCGGAGTTAGTGACGCCGGATAGTCCGACGCAGCGCGTGGGCGAAAAACCTACATCAGAATTTTCCTCGGTTCGCCATAATATCCCCCTTTATAGTTTAGAGAATGCGTTTAATTTAGAGGAGTTGGCGAAGTGGCAAGAACGATGGCAACGTTATGCACCGGATGTCAAGGATGTTGAGTATGTCTGTGAACTGAAGATTGATGGTTGTGCGATCGCACTCACGTATAAAGACGGTATATTGGTGCGGGGAGTTACACGCGGCGATGGTGTCACGGGGGAAGATATTACTCAGAATGTTCGCACGATTCGTTCGATTCCTTTACGGTTAAATACGGAAACACCACCGCCAATTGTAGAAGTGCGAGGCGAGGCGTTTTTGCCTTTGGATGTGTTTGAAGGGATTAATCGGGAACGAGAAGCCGCCGGGGAAGCGTTATTTGCTAATCCTCGGAATGCGGCGGCGGGTACGTTGCGCCAATTAGATCCGAAAATCGTCGATCGCAGACAGTTGGATTTCTTTGCCTATACGTTACATCTTCCTGGATCAAAGGAACGGGAAACCGTACCAACTCTCAAGTCTCAATGGGAGGCGTTGGAATTCCTGCGGGATTTGGGATTCCGGGTGAATCCAAATCGGAAACGTTGCTCCTCTCTGGCAGAGGTGGAGGAGTATTATAAATATTGGGATAGTCAACGGCGTGGTTTACCCTACATGACGGATGGGGTGGTGGTGAAGCTGAACTCATTTTCGCTGCAAGAACAATTAGGCTTTACCCAAAAGTTTCCCCGATGGGCGATCGCACTCAAGTATCCCGCCGAAGAATCCCCTACACTGGTGCAAAATGTTACAGTTCAGGTGGGACGAACGGGCGCATTAACCCCAGTCGCCGAACTCAAACCCGTACAGCTAGCCGGGACAACGGTTTCACGGGCGACATTACATAACCGCGATCGCATCAAGGAATTAGATCTGCATCTCGGTGATACCGTGATTGTTCGCAAAGCTGGGGAAATTATCCCTGAAGTCGTGCGCGTACTTCCCGAATTACGTCCACCGGAAGCTAAACCCGTACAAATGCCTACTGATTGTCCGGTGTGCCATCAACCCGTCGTGCGTCCCCCAGGGGAGGCGGTAACGCGCTGTATTAATGCGTCTTGTCCCGCAATTGTCAAAGGTTCACTCAACCACTGGGCAAGTCGTGGTGCATTGGATATCAACGGGTTAGGAGAAAAGCTGGTGAATCAGCTAGTCGATTCGGGTTTAGTCCATTCCGTTGCTGATCTTTATCAACTCACTCTAGATCAATTAACCGATTTAGAACGGATGGGTGAAAAATCAGCTCAGAAATTAATTAATCAAATTGAACAATCCAAAACTCAACCCTGGTCACGAGTTCTCTATGGTTTAGGGATTCGCTATGTGGGTACGGTAAATGCTCAAATTTTAGCGCAACAGTTTCCCTCTGTAGACCAACTAGCCGCCGCCAGTGTTACTGATATTGAAAGCGTCTATGGAATTGGATCAGAAATAGCCCAATCAGTTTATGATTGGTTTCGAGTTCCCAGCAATCAGACTTTAATCAATCGACTGCGAGAAGCAAATTTGCAACTGGCGGGTGAACCAAAGGAAGAGTCTGCGGAAGCAACATCTCAACGGTTGCAGGGAAAAACCTTTGTGATTACCGGAACATTACCCACACTGAAGCGAGATGAGGCAAAAGAATTAATCCAAAAAGCTGGCGGTAAAGTGACCAGTTCGGTAAGTTCTAAAACGGACTATGTGCTGGTTGGAGAAGATGCCGGATCTAAATTAGAAAAGGCACAAGAATTAGGGATTCAACAGATCAGCGAATCTGACCTTTTACAATGGTTGAAGGGATAGGTAATAATTCAATTATAGGGGCGGGTTTAGGGACAATTGTAGGGGCGGGTTTAGGGGCTAAATTCAGCTATTCACCACTAACGGAACAACAAAACCCGCCCTCCTCACCACTAACGGAACAACAAAACCCGCCCTCCTCACCACTAACGGAACAACAAAACCCGCCCTCCTCACCGATAAAGGACGAATGACGAATTGATAAACTTTAGCTTAAGTCTTGGAGCGCTTGCTCCCAATCCCAAACTTCTGATTCAGACCCGCCTCAATTTGAGGATAGGTTTCTTCGTCGTATCCCGACTCATCAGCCATCCAGCCATTGACCAGTTCGATGACATCCTTTAGGGAATCATCTTCTGTTTTTGGGAGTGAAGATTGGTCAATGGAACTCAGGCTATAATTAACACTTGGATAGTTCGATATTTTCGAGATTTTATAGGCTGAATCAGTTATTTTTTCAAGTTTTGCCAAAATATCTCGACAAAGATCTCGATAAAGAGATACTGGAATATTATCCTTACGAATATTCTCGATATTCAATAAATCTTTTGATTTCATTAAGGTATATTTTGATTGAATCAAACTATCGATTTTTATCCTAGCCTCTAACAACTGCTCTAGAGAAAGGGCATCCAGTCGTTGAATACAGCAGTTTGCTCTGCTATGCGGTACATTGTCGATCCCCCTAAATCCCCCTTAAAAAGGGGGACTTTGATCTACTTCCTGTACTTCATGACAGCGCGAAGCGCTGTAATTTCGTCAAGAGGTTTGGTTTCTGTCATAACGATTAAAAAGCAACTCAACTCTCTCTATCCTAATGGGGACTGAGTTTCAGCGCTGAATCCACACAACCTCTTACCCTCCTGCCTCCTGCCTCCTGCCGTAATAACCGAACCGCTCCCGAATTAGCACTCACGTTACAAGAGTGCTAAATTTGCTAATGGAGTAACGAGCAAGTATTGGGAACCCTATGGCAAAAATCGTTTCGTTTAACGAAGAATCACGGCGAGCCTTAGAACGAGGAGTTAATGCTTTAGCAGATGCCGTCCGGATTACCCTTGGACCCAAAGGGCGGAATGTGCTGCTAGAGAAGTCCTTTGGCGCTCCCCAGATTGTTAACGATGGTATCACCGTCGCCCAAGATATTGAACTAGAAGACCCCTTAGAGAATACGGGGGCGCGACTGATTCGAGAAGTCGCATCCAAGACCAAAGAAATTGCTGGAGATGGTACCACAACCGCTACCGTTCTGGCACAGGAGATGATTCGGGAAGGACTCAAAAACGTTGCGGCTGGTGCTAATCCGGTTGCTGTACGTCGAGGAATTGAGAAAACCATTAATCATCTGGTTAAAGAAATTGAGTCCATGGCTCAACCCGTCGTTGGCGATGCGATCGCGCAAGTCGCCACTGTCTCCGCCGGGAACGACGAGGAAGTCGGGCAAATGATTGCCGAGGCGATGGACAAGGTAACCAAGGATGGCGTAATTACCGTAGAAGAGTCAAAATCGCTCTCCACTGAACTAGAAGTCGTGGAAGGGATGCAAATTGACCGGGGTTACCTCTCCCCCTACTTTGTCAGCGATCAGGAACGGATGACCGTGGAATTTGAAGATTCCTATATCCTGATTACTGATAAAAAAATTAATAACATCCAAGAATTAGTTTCCATCCTGGAAAAAGTTGCCCGTGCCAGCAAACCCCTACTGATTATTTCTGAAGATGTGGAAGGGGAAGCCTTAGCCACCTTGGTGGTAAACAAAGCGCGGGGAGTTCTCAACGTCGCCGCCGTCAAAGCGCCAGGATTTGGCGATCGCCGCAAGCAGATGCTGCAAGATATTGCGGTTCTGACTGGGGGTCAGTTAATTTCCGAAGAAATTGGTCTCAGCTTAGATAGTGCTTCTACTGAGATGATGGGAACGGCACGCAAAATCACAATTGACAAAGACTCAACCACTATTGTCGCCAGTGGTGAAACCAAGCCAGAAGTGGAGAAGCGCATTGCCCAAATCCGCAAACAGCTTGAGGAAACCGATTCTGACTACGATAAAGAGAAACTGCAAGAGCGGATTGCTAAACTTGCAGGTGGTGTAGCGGTAATTAAAGTCGGTGCAGCCACAGAAACGGAACTCAAAGATCGCAAGCTGCGGATTGAGGATGCCCTGAATGCCACCAAAGCCGCGATCGATGAAGGGATTGTTCCTGGCGGTGCAACCACGTTGATTCGCTTAATTTCCAAAGTTGATGGCATCAAAGCTAACCTGGATGCTGAAGAGAAAATCGGTGCGGATATTGTCGCCAAAACCTTAGAAGCCCCTCTGCGTCAGATGGCAGATAATGCCGGGGTTGAAGGTGCAGTGATTGTCGAGAAAGTGCGAGAGAGCCAAGGCAATGTAGGTTACAATGCCGCAACTGGCAAGCTGGAAGACTTGATTGCTGCTGGTATTCTCGATCCCGCTAAGGTTGTGCGTTCAGCACTTCAGAATGCAGGTTCCATTGCCGGGATGGTTCTAACCACCGAAGCCCTAGTTGTCGAGAAACCTGAGCCGCAACCCGCAGCGCCTGACATGGGCGGCATGGGCGGCATGGGCGGCATGGGCGGCATGGGCGGCATGGGTGGCATGGGCGGCATGGGCATGATGTAGTCCTCACCCCTCTGTTATAGTTCATGACCGAAGCAGCCTGTCTAGTTGGACAGGTTGCTTTTTTGGCTACAAGGCAGAAATTGACATCCTCACCGCCCTATGTGGCAGTACCAAGACAGGTTAGGACATTTTTCCCTGTTACACACCGAGCGAAGCCGAGGTGTTCCCTGTTCCCTCCCTTCACCACAAAACTTATTCAGCAGACCCTAAGTAGCGAATATGAGGATAATTGAGATATAGTCCGAAAGTCTAACCCTTGAAACAGGATGAGGCGTGGGTGATGTTCCCAATCCTTCGACAACTGATTAAACGCCAAATTAGCCGAATTTACCTTCTCCTGGCTGTCTTAACCTTCTGTGTCACAACCCTGACTCACCTCCCGGCTACTCAAGCGACTCTTCCCCCAATCGCACAACCTTCGATTTCTCCGCAAACGATGGCGCAACAGGGGAAAACTCACTACGACGCCGGACAGTACACAGACGCCATTAATCTGTTACAACAAGCTGCCGATGCTTTCCAATCACAGGGAGATAGATTACGGCAAGCCATGACATTGACCAATTTAGCCTTAGCTTATCAACAATTAGGACAGTGGCAGAATGCCCAGGATACGATTACCACTAGCTTACAACTTCTCGACAATGCCCAAACCCCTGACGCCTGGACATTACAAGGAGCGGCGTTTAATGTTCAAGGACAATTGTATTTGGCACAAGGGAATCTAGAAGCCGCCCTAGATAGTTTTACCACGGCGGTCAATAGCTATACTCAAACCGAGGATGAAGTCGGTTTACTGCACAGTCAAATTAATCAAGCTCAAGCCTTACAATTGGCAGGAATGTATCGCCGCGCCCTGGATAGTTTGCAACAAATTGAACCTCGATTACAACAACAACCCGATTCGGCGCTAAAGGCGATTGGCTTGAGACGGTTAGGAAATGTACTGCGCTTAGTCGGGACAATGGATGATGCCAAAAAACGATTAACCCAAAGTTTACAAGTGGCTCAAGTGATTCAATCTCCCGAACAGATTAGTGCTGCCTTTCTGGGATTAGGAAATACGGCGCGATCGCAAGGAGAAATTGAAGCCGCGCTCAATTATTATCAACAAGCCGCTGATCCGATTTTAGGTGACTCCTCAACTCGGATTCAAGCGCAACTCAATCAACTCAGTCTCATCGTTGCAACACCCAGCCTCTCTGCTGATCCAGCATTTATTCAATCGTTGCAAAATCAAATTAGTCAACTCCCGGCGTCTCGTACTGCAATAGAAGCGCGAATTAATTTAGCGGGTTCGCTAATGACACTTCAATCTCAGGACTATGCTAAAACCTCAGAGATAGCCCAGTCTTTGGCGGTAGCTGTGGAACAAGCCAAACAGCTTGGCGACAACCGCAGCCAGTCTCTCGCTTTGGGGCAATTAGGGGCGCTTTATGAACAAACTCAACAATGGAAAGAAGCGCAAGACTTAACCGAACAAGCGTTAGTAATTGCCCAGTCGATTAACGCCCCCGATATTGCTTATACTTGGCAGTGGCAATTAGGACGACTGCTGAAAGCACAGGGAAAACGAGACGGTGCGATCGCGGCGTATAATGCGGCAGTAAATACCCTAGAATCCTTACGTCGGGATTTGGTGAGTATTAATTCTCAGGTGCAATTCTCGTTCCGCGATCGCGTGGAACCAATTTATCGGGAATTGGTGCGATTATTATTATCCTCACCCACCGATAATCCGGATCAAAACGATTTAGCCCAAGCCCGCGATGTGATCGAATCGCTGCAACAAGCCGAATTAGTCAATTTCTTCCGGGAAGATTGCTTAAATGCGAACCGGATTGTGATTGATGAAGTGGATCAAAATGCAGCCGTAATTTACCCGATTGTATTAGGCGATCGCTTGGATGTGGTAGTATCCTTACCCGATGCACCTCTGCGTCATTTCGGGACAAGATTGCAAGGGAAAGACTCCAATCTATTTAACCAACTGCGAACCGCGATTTCTCCCCTAAGTGTCGAACCCAAGCGTGGACAGCCTATTACTATCCCTGAATCCTTGCAAAACATTTTCCGGGCGCAAATTTTGGTGATGGGGGGAAATCCTAGGGCGACATCTGAGGAATACTTACCCCTAGCCCAACAGCTTTATGATTGGTTAATTCGCCCGATTGAGTCAGACTTAGCCGCCAGCGGCGCGAAAACCCTCGTTTTTGTCTTGGATAGTCCCCTGCTAAATCTACCCATGGCGGTTCTCCATGATGGGAACCAGTTTCTGATTGAAAAGTATGCGATCGCCTATACGCCGGGACTGCAACTTTTAGACCCCAAACCCTTGACAAGAGGCGACATTTATGCATTCACAGGCGGGCTTTCCGAATCGCGCCAAGGTTTACCTCCCTTACCATTTGTGGAAATCGAATTGCAGCAAATTAAAGCTCAAGTGTCCGGTCAACTGCTACTGAATCAAGAGTTTACCACAACCGCCATTGAACAGGCAATTGATTCCGTACCCTTTCCTGTGGTTCACCTCGCCACCCATGGTCAGTTTAGTTCTAAACTGGAAGATACCTTTATTCTCACCTGGGATAATCGCCTCAACATCAATCAACTTAACACCTTATTGCAAACCAGAGCCGGAGGCGATCGCCAACCCATTGAATTATTGGTACTCAGTGCTTGCCAAACTGCAACAGGAGATAAACGGGCGGCGTTAGGATTAGCAGGTGTAGCAGTAAGGGCGGGGGCGCGTAGTACCTTGGCGACGCTATGGTTTGTTAATGATGCGGCTACGGCTGATTTGATGATTCGTTTTTATCAAGAATTAACCGACAAAACGTTGACGAAAGCCGAAGCCCTGCGCCGCGTTCAAGTTTCTTTACTAAAGGAAAAAAAGTATCAAAATCCGGTATACTGGGCACCGTTTGTGTTGGTGGGGAATTGGTTATAGTTGTCATTTGTCATTCGTCATTTGTCATTTGTCATTTGTCATTTGTCATTCGTCATTTGGTTTCCCCATGAAACAAAAGCGAAGCATCCTTTGGTCTCCCCCATGGAATAAAAAGCGAAGCATCCTCTGGTCTCCCCCTTTTGAAGGGGGACGGAAGGGGGATCAAAAGGGGGACGGAAGGGGGATCTAATCGGGAAGAGGGGGATCTAATCGGGAAGAGGGGGATCTTAAAGGTGGGCTAGGGGAGATCAGTCTTATCCAAGCAGTATTGGCGTTAATTCTATGTCTAAAATTGAAGCATCCACTCTTGAAGAAGCCAGAACAAATTGGTGTATCTACGCTCAACGGATAATAGAAAACTATCATCGCGATGCGATTAATTCAAACAATGTCGTCAATACTATCTATACCCGTTTGGACAAGTTTCTGGAAAGTAAGCCAACGGTGGAAAATGGCAAAATCTACACCAGCACGTATTTTCCTTCAGTGAATGAGGTTAACGCGGATTACGAACAGATTTGGTGCAAAATCAATACCGCTCATCGCATTGATGCGGCTAATTTAGGGTTTCGCTCTCTAGGGGAACATCAATCTAACTCAAAAATGAACGAACTGGCGTTAAACTGGGCATACAATTATGTTGATGATCTTATCAAAAACGCCTATCAAGCCGCCGATATCACTATAGATTATCGGGAAAGCCAAAAGTTAACCGGATTTACCTGGTCTCGTGCCGAACTTGTTTGGCAAAAGATTAACAATAAATCCTATAGTTTAGAGACTCCTTATTTGAGGACGGACAACTTCTTGTTCGAGGCGTTGAGCTATAAACATTACTGCAAACTTTTATCTCCGAAAGGAGCGGTTGATTTTATCGAAGAAATCAGTAAAATGTAATCAGCAACAAAAAAATATTTTTCCTAATCAGCCATTGGAGTTAACGATGATTGAACTGAAACCACTGATTTTCCCCGCTTTAGCCACCATTGCCACTCTTTTGGTTTACTTTGTTCTCACGATCAATGTGGGTCGAGCCAGGGCAAAATATAATGTACCTGCACCTCAAATCTCAGGAGATGTTAATTTTGAGCGTGTGTTTCGCGTGCAACAAAATACGTCAGAACAATTGCTCCTATTTTTACCCAGTTTATGGTTATTCTCTCTGTTTGTTAGTCCAATTTGGGGGGCGGGAATTGGTGCAGTTTGGGTGATTGGGCGAATTATTTATGCCTGGGGTTACTATACAGCGGCGGAAAAACGCGGTATTGGTTTTGGAATTAATTCTCTCTCTCTTCTTGTCCTGCTAATCGGTGCTTTAGTGGGAATTATTAAATTGTTCATCAATACCCCTTTTGGAGTATAATTTGATAAATTAATCGGCTCTCCCATACTTTTACCGCATTAAACACTAATAGTCCTTAACCACCAACGACTAACTGCGCCGTCATCTTCAGTTTTAGAACGTTGTAGAGCTTCTTCAACTAAATCAATCGCTAGTCCCGGCAAGACTTGAGATTCTCGAACCAATTCAGCGTTTGTTGCTCCCAGAGAATAAGCGATTATTTTACCAGCATTGACATTGACAACCCAATATTCTCGTACTCCTAGACGTTGATAGAGTTTTTGTTTGCGCTCTGTGTCATCCTCCAAAGATGAAGCGGCAATTTCAACCACTAGCGTTGGGGGATCAAGTTCATTCAAGTTGACGGGTGCATTAGTATGAGGCGGAAAGGTGGTATTTTTACCAATGTAGAAGGCAATATCTGGCTGGCATTCTCGCAATCTGGCTTTTCTGAAGCTGGTATTCGTTAGTTCTTTGATGGGAATATTTTTAATGGTGGCATATAAGACAATCACCGTAGAGAGAATGGAGTTGTCCTGACCGTGTGCCGAACCGAGTGGAGACATTTCAATCCTCATGTAGCCCTGATCATAATAAAACCTACCACTGGCTAAAGTGGGATCATCTGCAAAGGTGAGAAAATCTTCCCAGTTTGCTTCTACCCAAGTATCGGTAGCAACAGTGGATAGAACGGGTGGTGGATTGACCATATCTAAAATGTTCAGCATCTGTGGCTTTCCATTAGCTTAACGTACAAATGCCGTCAAATCCTTTCACCAAAACGCTTAATTTCCACCTCATCCCCTACCCGAAGTGTTCCCAACTGTTCTTGAATCACGTTTTGCCCAAAAAAGATTTTCCCATTCCGCTGCCGATAGTTTGCCAGTGTCGCTAACGGTTCTTTGCCTGGTGTACCCTGAGATTGATCCACCGTGGTAATTATACATCTGGAACAAGGTTTAACCACGCGAAAGGGAATTGCACCGATGCGAATTTGACGCCAACTGTCTTCAGCATAGGCTTCACAACCAGAAACCACTAAATTGGGGCGAAATCGATTCATGGGAACAGGTGGACGTTGTTCATAAAGATAGACCGCCACGGCAAAGCCAAGATTCTTACACAGCAAGAAATACGTGTAAAAAAGTGTAAATTTTCCTGACGTGTTTGAATTCCTATGTAAAAATAACTCGGCGGCATACAAGCACTTTGACCAACCTAATTCCTGGTACTGTACCCGCGATCGCAAAATACGTAAAACACTTCCCAGTGCTATAGAAGCAACTGTTGAAGAAGTCCCAGATTGAGGGTGTAGATCGAAGGTTCGTGTCTGGAGTCCAGGCTAGATGTGTGGTTTTCAGGCAAGGAGTGATAGCGAATGTCTAACTTTGCCTGCATTAATCCTCAATTTTGCCATTAGTGAACAGGCAAATGGAAAAAGTAGCAGGTACAAGAACAAAGCGATCCGCTAGTTTGGGATTAAGGTTTCAATTAGATGCGATGAAGTACATCAGGATGGATTGGTTGTGCAGGTGGTAGACCATATTGCTTTTGGGTAAAAGAATCTACACTGTCCCAGATAACAAACCATCCTTTAGAGTTTTGGGATGATAGGATGCCAGACCAATGTTGATATCGAACGCGCATTCCGGATTTGAGTGTAACTGGCTTAATGGGGGAAACGGTTGTTATTGCCATATCTAATTCTTGTCCTTATCAAGAGATTTTAGCTATTGCTCATTCCAGAATTCAAGCTATTCCCAATACTTCTTAAGTTTTCGGCTTCCATGACAACTAAATGATTTTTGAGGTAACTGAATATTATTTCAGTCGGCTTATGGTTATTCCTAAGTTGCTCTACACGACGATTCGACAACCGGCGCAATTTTGATGTGAATATTGTCATTATCGGTGAACTTTTTTGTTCTGCTCGGACTACATCTAGTAGTTTCCTCTGCGGTGGCGTTCGGCGGTGGCGTGGTCATAATAGGCAGGTAAATCCGTATAACATCCTTATAAGGGGTGTTATATGGAAAAATTCCGTCTAATATATAGTTAGCCGACAATGTGGGAACACTCTATCAAGATTCGATGGAGTTGTTCATCATTGCAGCCTGAAGCCCGTAAATGGGAAAGCTGATGAAGACAAATTGGGACTAAACCAAAGCGCCGGCCAGTTGATGCTCTAAATCTTGATCCAAACGCAATCAGTTCAGCCTGGGTCTGCCTAGAAATGACTGATTCAGCCTGTCTGCCCAGTAGTCCTGAGCCGCCCTCTACATAAAACTGCACCTGAACAAAAATGCTAGATCTCTTAATCCATGTCTGGTTGAAGCCAAATAAAACAGCGATCGCCTGTCTAGGCCTGGTACCTCTAGTGATTAGCTGTGCTGCTGCAGATGTTCCCGATCCGCCTTCTGATACCGCCGCTAGCAGCGCCTCTGAGGAAACCGTGGTGGCCGAAAAACCAATCGCTCCACAGCCAGATCAGTCTTCCTCAACCGACATCGCTCAAAATGCCAATGTTTGCCCACAGCAGCAATTAGTTGAGCGTCATTTTGAAACCCAAAATCACAATATCTATATTTGTTCAGGAACGGTTGAGCATCCCCAGGGATTCTTTGTGGGAATTGGCAAACACAACGGCAGCAGGATGACGAGGATTACGCTGCCGTTAATCTCCAGAGAGGCAGAAAACTATGTTGCTTTCGATGATTTCAAGTACTACAGTATTGATCCGCAGCACCTACAAGTCAGTCTGGATGAACACTTTTTAGTGAATGAGCCTGTCACCATGATTCATGACGCGGGTGAAGATACTAACAACCTGCTGATCGATTTAGAAGAAATAGAAGGAATGCAGTACGCCGATGCTCGCGCTCGGCTCCTTCAGAAGGGCTGGATTCCCGTAGAAGCGCCAGATCCCGGTCCTTACGGTGTCGAGCGTATGGCTTACGATGCTGGCTTTACAGAAGTTGCGGCCTGCGCCGGTACCGGTGCAGGTCAGTGCTCATTTGAGTTTATACATCCAGGTGAGCAGCAATCGCTTTCGGTGATTACCTACGGTGGCTCTGAGCTAGAAGTTGGGGACTGGGACATCCAACCCTCTTCCTCAGTTGAAGCCGCAACGCCGGCTGATAGCAGTCCAGTGGCGCAGGTACAGAGCGTGATTCCCATGCAGTTCCAGGGCCTGTGGGACGACTTAGAGCTCTGCGACATACCAACCAGCGACGGGCGGCTGCGTATCGGGCTTAACCGAATCGAATTTTATGAAACGGGAGGCCCCGTGTTGGAGGTTGTTACCAAAGGAGACCTGGAGATGTCGGTGACGGCTGAGTACTCCAGCGAGGGAGAAACCTGGACCGAAACGAATTCTTTTAAGCTATCGAGCGATCGCTCAGCCTTAACCGATAGCAAAACCAACGTTGTTCGATATCGCTGCCCTAACTAGGCTGTCACTTTAGATCCTACATTCGGCAGATCCTGACTGAGAGAATTAGGAAGGCATAAAAAATTAAAATCGAAAAAATATATACAGCATTTCCCACGCTGATGAGGTACATTTAGGGTAGGACTTTTGCTCAAGCGAGGATTCATCGGTTTGAAACCATATTCTTTAGACTTCCGTAAGAAAATTATCGATATCTATGAAAGTGAACCGATTTCACAACG
>NZ_JAVJQP010000084.1:0-37280 GCF_040218875.1 Coleofasciculus sp. D1-CHI-01 | reverse complement strand
GAAGATCGTCTACTCGTTCTGAGATGGTTGGTTTCATTCATTGCCTCCTAGTAGTCTGTTTAATCGTGCAATTGCTCACTCAGACTACTGTGTGGCTGCTCATTTGGCTACTGAGTTACCAAAATGAGCGAACGGTGAGTCATAAATTAGTGCATTCACTGCCCGGGCTGCAAATTGGAACCGTTCGTTGGCAAGACGTAGGTATTCTTTTTGCTGGCGTAGTTCGGCTTCAACCTGTTTTTGGGCGGTAGCGTCGAATAATGTGCCGATTACCCGGATAGCGTTCCCGGTTTGATTCCGTAGAATAGAGCCGCGATCTAAAATATGGGCGTAGCTACTATCTGGCTTTTGATACCGATACTCCGCTACCCAGCGATCGCCTGTACCCGCGAGTGCTTCCTGGAAACTGGCGACAACCTTTTCGCGATCGTCGGGATGTAGGTGTTCAATCCACCATTCCCAGGAATTCGCCGTTGACTCCGGGCGTTTGCCAAAGAGTTGATCATACGCCGCGTTCGAGCCAATAAATCCTTGTTCTAAGTCACACTCATAGATAGCATCCGTCGTCGCCCGCAGCACCAAAGACAGGCGTTCCTCCGTTTTCTGCAAGCTGTTTTCTACCGTCTGGCGCGTTTCTCGTTCCTGCGCCAGTTGCTGTTCATAGTGACTAACCTTGTCGTCTAACTTGCCCACTCGTTGTTGTAATGCCACAATTTGAGCCAGAAGGGTGTTGGGTTCATTTTCTTCATTTTTCATTGTTTAACTCCTTCTGACCAAACCTGTGATTACTCAAACTCGATGGAAGCATCTTAAGTTTAGATTGTAGAAGCTTGGCTGGAGGATGAGTGGATTCGTAATATTCATACACCAATTCCTCTACTCTGGTGGGATTGGCGTCTTATTAATACTAACGTTAATCCATTTTAGAACTAGACTATGCAGATTTTAATTTTTTCACCTATATCTATGGGTATATTTATGTGTTATACAGAGATCCCCGACTTCTTTAAGAAGTCGGGGATCTGGTAAGTAGGTTGATGGAAATAAATTACTGATAATCGGCAGTCTGAATATACTCTAACCGCGCCGCATCCCGAATTCCGTACTCTGGGCGACAGAATCGGTCTAATTGCGCTTCAAAAAATGCCCGATTCGCCTGCAAATGCTTCGGATTCGGGTCATCTAGGGGATACAACAGTGCTGTTCGTAACGCCTGAAATACCGCCGATGTCACACAATACATCGATCGCTGAAAGGTGATGCCAATTTGATTCAGGATATCACTTTCACGGCGACAACGCTTTTCATAGAAGTCTCGCAGATAAGGCGGTAAGAAATGTAACATATCCTGCATCAGCAAGGTTGGCGGAATTCCCGCCGAACCGACGGGGAATTTATCGGCGTAGAGCACCCCATAATGGAAGTCTTTTTGGTCACTCGGTACTTCCCCTGCTTGGGCATTATAGGACTTCGTACCCCTAAACGGTGCCGTGCGATAAAATACCGACTCCACATAAGGAAGCGCCGCTTCATACAGCCAGGTAAACCCCTTGGATTTGGGAATCACCTCATAGCATTCCCCTTTCACATACACATGATGATAGATCGGACGACCCGCGATCGCGAATATGCCATTCACCAAAAAGTTCATCGCTTCGGGGACAGAGGTGATTTTTCCTTCATCGTAGAGATCAGACACCTCAAAAAACACCGGTGCCATTACTTCCCAGAATAGCCCTAAAAGACTATAGTACGACGCCTGACGACACTGTTCAATAAACATTTCTGGGAACAGCTTATGCCATCCCAGCATCACCGGATTTCCTTTAAAATACGCCTGAATTGCCCGATTTGCATTGTCCTTATACTCCTGGGTATCCAGATAAGGGTCAAACTTATTCACCGGGGCGTACATATTTCGATGCCAAAGCATTGCCCGCATACAAGCCTCAGCAAACTCCATATTAATCCGGTCATGCCACCAGTGATGCAATAACTTGGGCATTTTCTGGGTTTCCCCTGTCTGAATAAATTCCACAAGTTCCGGATGCGCCGTTGCTTGACCCCGCCAAATCCGTAAATCGGCATCATCTCCGGCATAATGATTATGGAGGTCTAAATATTCTTTGGGTAGAAAATATTTAAAGAAGGGAAACGGATTTAAAAAGACTCGTTCGCCGATATAAAGCAAATCCCGCCAATAGAAATCCATTGGCACCGCATACGCCTTCCAGATGCCAATAATTTGCATCAGATTTTCCGGCGTATCGGGAACCATCGCCCCCCCTGCTTCCAAGCGGTGAATAATATCCGCCAATTCATGCTGAGACGGGGGTAATTTCGTTGCTGGTTTTGTTGGAGTTTGTACCATGGTTATCAAGTTTTTAGTGTTGACCCTGCACGTTGTTCAAGGAAATGATTTTTAATCCTGTAGGGGTGGTTTAGGGATTAATATTAATTGTTGTCCCTAGCTTGGCTACAAAACCCGCCCGTTGTTCACCTCAAAGAACGACATAAGACTTTGTTCAAGGAAATGATTTTTAATCCTGTAGGGGCGGGTTTAGGGATTAATATTAATTCTTGTCCCTAGCTTGGCTACAAAACCCGCCCGTTGTTCACCTCAAAAAACGACATAAGACTTTGTTCAAGGAAATGATTTTTAATCTTGTAGGGGCGGGTTTAGGGATTAATATTAATTCTTGTCCCTAGCTTGGCTACAAAACCCGCCCGTTGTTCACGTAACAGAACTAAAAATGACGAATGACTAATGACTCATCCTTCAACGCCACCTTCTGATCAACCTGAGTTGGTACTGCCGAAACAATCGCATTCGTCGTCGTTTCTGTCCACCGAACCAACCAAGTTGGTTGAATTCCCAGGAAGAAAATAATCACCGCCAAAATAATCGCAGGCGCTTTTTCATTCCAGAGAACTTTCGGATAGTAAGCCTTACGATTATCCAACTTACCAAAACAAGTGCGATTCAGCAGAATCACAAAATAAACCGCCGTCAACCCAGAAGCAAAAATACATAAAAGGGTTTGCCAAGGAAACACCACATAACTCCCTTGAAACACCAGAAACTCAGCCACAAATCCGACTAAACCGGGAATTCCCGCACTTGCCATTCCCCCTAAAATCAGCAGAGCACTCACCAACGGTAAACCCCGAGTTGGATTCATCAACCCATTCAAAACATCCAACTCGCGAGTTCCCACCTTGGTTTCCACCACCCCAACCAAATAAAACAGAATCGCCAGAATCATCCCATGACTCACCATCTGAGTCACACACCCCAACAGACTCAACGGGGTTAACGCCGCAGCCGCGACAACGATATACCCCATGTGACCAATGGAACTATACGCCACCATCCGTTTAATATCTTTTTGCGCGATCGCACTCAATGCACCATACAATACACTCACCACGCCAAGAATTGAAAGTCCCGGCGCTACCAAAAACCAGGTTTCGGGGAACAATTGTAACCCATAGCGTACCAACCCATAAGTTCCCATCTTTGCCACAACACCCCCCAACAGAATCGCCACCACAGGCGACGCTTCCACATACGCATCGGGTAACCAAGTATGAAAGGGAACCAGGGGAATTTTAATTCCAAATCCCACCAATAAAATGCTTAGCAGAATCAACTGAGTGGGTAACGATAACCCTTGGGTGTGAATCGCCTCATAATTAAAGCTAGTGGAATTACTCAGCCATGTCATTCCCAAAAATGCCGCCAGAATCAGAATTCCGGACACAGCGGTATACATGAGAAACTTCATCGCCGCATATTCCCGCTTGCTTCCTCCCCAAATTGCAATTAACAGGTACAAGGGGATTAATACCAATTCATAGAACAGAACAAACAGCAACAAATTCTGTGCCAGAAACGCCCCAGTAACTCCCGCATTCACCAACAAAATCAGGGCATATTTAAGCCGAACTCGTTCCACATCAACTCGGCTACTAAAAATAACCACCCAGTTCAACAAACTCCCCAATGCCAGCAACGGAAACGATAAACCATCCGCCCCTAACTTGTAGGATAACCCCAATTGAGGAATCCAGGTTAACTCCTCTTGAAACTGCCAACCGACATAGGTGATATCAAACTGCGTGGCTAACCACAACGTCACCAGAACAATCGCCGTCGCCACCGCCAAAGCAATCGCCCGGAGTCTCGTTTTTGCCACCTTTCCCGGCAAAAACCCGATAATAATCGCACCAACAACAGGTAACCCAATCAGCGTACTCAGCATAATCCCGTCAAAAATTCCAACTCAAAACGCTTCCACTTAATCGGGGCGAGTTTATCAATCTCTAACTAACTAGAAACGATTCCAATTCAACCCGCCCCGCCAACCTTAAACCTCAAAACGCCCTATGGCACATCCATTCCTCCACCACCTCACTTTACACCTCATCCTAGTCTTCCAACCCCTCTGCGTCCCTCTGCGCCAACCTCTGCGTTCCTCTGCGTTAAAAAAACACATCGTTTCCCACCCACACCTCCAACAAAAACGTAAATTATCCACCAACAATCAACGAAAGACGCGACAGAATCGGCAAACTCAACAGAAAGCCAAACAACGCCACCCCTAACAAAATCGTCAACGCATAAAACTGGGTTTGACCCGAAACATTATACTTCAAGCTTTGCCCACTCAACACCGTCATAAACGCCACTAAATTGACCAAACCATCCACAATATAACGGTCAACCCAAGAAATGGTTCTGGAAATCAAATCAACCAGAAACACTATCGTTACCCGATACAACTTTTGGGTATATAAATCGTAAGCAAAAAAGTCTTGCAACGCCTTTGAACCAAATCGAATCGGCTTTTCCACTTGGTTACTCAGATACAGATACGCCGCTGCACCGCCACCAATCGCACTCGACAATACCAACGAACCCGCCACTGTAGGATTCACGCTTACCCATTCCGGTAACAGATTCCAGGTGGTTAACAGTAAAGGAACGTGCAGTGTAAACCCCATCAACAGTATCATAGGGAAGACCATGGGCCAATGCGCTTCAGGCGATCGCTGTGCCATTTGTTTAGCTTGTCCACCGAAGACTAACCCGAAGACACGGAATAGACTAAACGAAGCTAACGCATTCACCACTAACACCAAGGCAAATAATTTCGGGTGAGTGCTAAACAACGAATCCCCCAACTGCAAAAACGCCCAAAATCCGCCCAGAGGCGGAACCGCTACCAATCCAGCCGCCCCCACCAGGTAAGATAAGCCACAAGCTGGACGTTTTGCCCATAACCCGCCCAATTGTGTCACCTCTTGAGTAATACTGTTCCAAATAATCGTCCCGGTACTCATCACCAATAACCCCATGGCGACGGCGTAGGTCAATATTAATAACAAGGCGGTTTGGATTTGTCCCGTACCCACGGCGATAAACACCAATCCTAAATAAGCACTCACCAAATAGGATAGAGTACGCTTAATATCAACCTGTGCGATCGCGACCATCGTACCACCCACGGCGGTTACCGCACCAATTAAAATGACAGCCGATACCGCAACCGGAGAGATAGCAATTACGGGTTGCAATTTAATCAACACCCACGCCCCCGTACACACCACCACAGCATTCCGTAGAATGGTACTGGGAACCGGTCCTTCCATGGCTTCATCCAACCATAAATGCAGGGGAAATTGAGCGCATTTACCCATCGGACCGGCAATTAATGCCAACCCCACTAATGCAGCGACTTTCGGATCAAGATTAACCGTACTTGCCCAGTCTGCCAATTGCGAAAAATTCCAGGTTTTGGATAGGGGATAAATCCCAATCACGCCCATTAAGAGAACTAAATCGCCTACCCGTTTGGTCAGAAATGCATCTCTCGCCCCCGTTACCACCAAGGATTGATTAAACCAAAACCCGACCAAAAGATAGGTTCCCAGCGTGAGAATTTCCAGGATAATATAGCTGAAAAACAAGGAATTACACAGAACAAGGGCGCACATTCCCGCTTCAAACAACGCCAGCAACGAATAGAACCGCGCCCATCCCCAATCGGTTTCTAGGTAACCAATGGCATAGATTTGGGCGAGGAAATTCAACCCAGTGATGACCATCGTCGCCCCAATCGTAACCGCCGACATTTCTACGGGAATGGATAAATCCAAATCAACCACCTGTAGCCAAGGAATCACAACCGATTGGGCTGGTTGATTCCAGATGGCGAGTAATGCCAACAACCCATGCAAAAAAGCGATGAAGGTCATCAACATATTAATATAGCCAGCCGGTCTCGGTCCGGTACGATTAATAATTGCCGGAGACCAAGGGACGGCTAAAATTGCACCTAATAGGGCATAGCAAGGTATTAACCAGGCAGAGTCAAGGAAAAACTGAGTCATCGACATGACCTCGTGGGGGTATACAAATTTCCTCTTCAGTGGTATTGAACCTGAAGAAACCCTGATAGACAGGTATTTTTACTTACGATTAATTTTCTTTAAGTTTTCTAAGCTTAGTGTATAGTGTAATGGGTTGAGGGTAAAGTTCAAACAAAGCAATTAGACAATTTTACAATCAAAGCGATAATCCCCTTCTATCAAAGCGCTGGGAGATGGGGGAGTTATCAGTTATCAGTGAGCAGTTATCAGTGAGCAGTTATCAGGAGCTGGGGAAGCTGGGGGAGCTGGGGAAGCTGGGGGAAGATTTTTCCAATAACAAATGACAAATGACAAATGACGAATGACAAAGTAAAATGGATAGCTTTACTGGGATTACTGGTAGTTGTGTGGCTTGCGGCATTTCCGGCTGAGGCGTCGGTGTGTCGCACAATCAAGGATCACACTATTTGTATCTTGAGTATCAAGCGCTCCGCTAAGTATTATTGGCGGTATCGAGCCGCTGTGAGTATTGATGGAGTAAACCGCCCAGTCGAGGTCTATAATTGTCGCGATCGCACCCGGATTCGCCAGGATGGAATAGTGGTTTCTTTTGAACCAGATGGCGCTGGAGAGTTTATTTGTAGTTTCTTTTAGAATACCCCAGGCGTTCTTTGGTATCAAAATAGTTCGCGTTAAAAAAAAGTTCTAATGTCTAGATAGAATCCGTTGATATCAAGAAAGATTTGTTGAGGCTAACTACCAACATCAATAAATATTTGTAGGGGCGACCCGCTGATATCAATGAACACCCCCAATTCACTCAATAAACTCGGGTCGCCCTGTCGCCTAACCTCGAACTCAAATCTATAATCCCAATCAGTAATAATGTTTTTACTTCTAATAATTGGCAGGATTGGATCAGCCTCAAGCTCTGGGGGGACTTCAGATTAAGATCCCCGACTTCTCCAAGAAGTCGGGGATCTGTCAGTGTACCCTTGAAAAGCGCTATAAGCCATTGTGATCAGAACATAGTTTTTCAGAAGCTACCGGATCATCAAGTCGCGGTAACTTGAGCAAAACCCCCGCAAAAAACCAATAATAAACCTCCACAGGATCGACAGCTAAGGGATAATAATAGGTATTGTAACTAATAAATAAAACAAACACCCAAAGACACAACCCTAACCGTTGTAAAGACGAATCTTGAACTGATCGATATGCCTTAAACGTGAGAAACGTCAGCAAAGACACCAGCGCCAGAAACGCCAAAACCCCAATCGGACCAATTTCGTAAAACAATTTAGCATAATAGGTTTCAATTAGTTGAGTTTCCCCTAAGCGACGCGCCGCATTAGTTGCTCGTCCTAAACCATGACCTAATACTCCCTCTTGTCTACTCAATACCCACTGAAATTGATCCAACATAAACGTATGCGGTGGAGACGCCTCCCAGCGATCAACAAAACTAATCACTCGTTCTTCTACCTTCCCCAAGGTTTGAGTAATCCAAATCGCTAAAAGCACCCCAATTCCTAATTTAAGGGGTAGCCATCCCTTATGCCGATCCGTGAGTAATACTAACAGAACAAACGTCGCTGGAACGATCGCGAGGGCAATTCGTTGACCCGAAATGACCGCCGCCGCCAAGACAGCAACCATCGCCACCCATCCCAGGAATCGCCACCGACGAGAGGGATCACTGACACTCGCCCCATACGTGAAAAAAGCACTGGAAATGAGAAACCAACCCCATTGCCAAGGTGCAACAAATGTACCCGGTAAGCGGATTAACCCGACTTTAGTATTGTATAACAAAGAACCGCCGACTAAACATCTTACCTGTAAACTGGCTCTGTAAACAGCTTCTCCCGTCAAACTATTGCTACTGGGACATAAACCTGTAACTAGCCACAGGTATTGCAGAAACGCCAAGCTACAGCAGATCAAGATTAGAATAACGTGTAAACGAGTTAGGAAAAATAAATCCGTGCGATCGCGAATCAGATAATACCCACAGAACAGTAAGGGAATATACCCCACCAACCCTTTTAATCCCAGAATTCCCATCAGAAATGGGCTTCCTTTGACCTGAGGATCAAACTGCTGGGGGACATTAATCAATAGGAATGTAATTAATGCCACCCCTAGCACAACCGCGATCGCGATCAATAAGGGTTTGAGAATCGATCGCGGTAATAGTTTCCAGAAGGAATCCCGCGACTGAATCAGGGCAATTAAGGCGGGAAGGTAAAATGCATCTTTAATTAAATGAAATAGAGGATGATTCCCGGAGTAGCTAATACTCTCACCCATGGATTGATAAACATCGCCCAGTGAATAAATAATGCTCCCGCTAAAGGGAAGATAAATCAGCAATCCCCATAATCCAATGCGAGGATACTTATAGGAAAGGATAGAGAAAAAAACAAGGGCAGTACAGGCAATCCCTGTCTGAAATCCACCGACTAGACCCAACATTACACCCATAAAGGCAGAAATATAAAGTGCCACTATGATGAATCGAGTCAGTGCTGCCTTATTCATTTCAGTTTATGGGGTTAATGCTGCATCAAGCCATTGTTTCACCGTAGAAGCAACCTGATCCAGGGGCAATTCTTGAGACTGGTGGGTTGCCCGTTGCACAACTTCCACTTTACCCTGTTTCAGCGATCGCCCAGTAACGATACGATAGGGAATACCAATCAGATCCGCATCTTTAAACTTCACACCCGCCCGTTCATTTCGGTCATCGAGTAGAGTTTCTACACCAGCTTGCCATAACTGCTGGTAAAGTGTCTCGGCGGCGTCCATCTGTTTGGCGTCGGAGATGTTGGGAACGGTAATAATCGCGTGGTACGGTGCGATCGCGGGTGACCAAATAATTCCATCCTTATCATAGGATTGTTCAACCGCCGCTTGCGCTAGTCGCGATACGCCTACACCATAACATCCCATATACAGGGGATTTTCTTCCCCCGCTTCGTTGGTGTACGTCGCACCCATGGCTTTAGAATATTTAGTGCCTAACTGAAAGATATGTCCGGCTTCAATCCCCCTGGCGCTGTGCAGGATTTGGCTAGGATCATGAATCGCGCGATCGCCTGCTTTAGCTGTCCGCAAATCTACCACCTGTTTAGGTAAGGCGAAGGGTTCACCCCAATTCGCACCAACGACGTGATAATTGGTTTCGTTCGCCCCAGTGACAAACTTTTTCAGGTCAACGGCTGTATTATCGACTAAGCGTACAAATCGCGGCGCGACATCGCTACTGGGGCGGATATAATCATCCTCTAAATCCGGGGCGATATAGCCGACAGGGAGGGGTTTAGATGCCCATTTTGCCTGGGTGGTGGCGTCGGGAACCGTGAGGGCGAGGAGGGCGTTGGCTTTATAGCGATCGGCTAAACGGACTAATTCATTTTGCAATTTTACGTCGTTAACCTCTTGATCGCCTCGGATACTGACGATTACCAGTACCGTCATTCCATTGTCATAAACGGCTTGATAGAGGACGTTTTTCAAGACATTGGTTGGGGAACAGTTGAGGAATTTACACAGGGAGTCGATGGTGGGTGTGTTTGGGGTTTCCCGTTTTTCGTAAGTTTCAAAGGGAGACGGTTCAGGATCAGCCGGGAGGGAACTGGCTTTTTCTACATTGGCAGAATAGTTCCCATCTTCGGTGTAGAGAATCTCATCTTCGCCGATATCCGCCAGAATCATAAATTCTTGGGAACCAGAACCGCCAATTGCGCCAGGATCAGCTTCCACGGCGCGAAAGGCTAAACCGCAACGGCTGATCATGTTGCGATAGGCTTGATCCATGTCCTGATAGGTTTTTTTTAGGCTGTCTTCATCAGCGTGGAAGGAATAGCCATCTTTCATAATGAATTCTCGTCCCCGCATCAGTCCAAACCGAGGGCGGATTTCATCTCTAAACTTAGTTTGAAGTTGGTAGAGGTGGAGGGGAAGTTGGCGATAGGAACGGATCATCTCCCGGGCGATGGTGGTGATTACCTCTTCGTGAGTCGGTCCAAGTCCCAGTTCTCGGTTTTGGCGATCGGTAAGGGCGAACATGATCCCTTCTGCTTTAGTATAGGTGTCCCAGCGCCCAGATTCTCGCCACAGGTCAGAGGGTTGGAGTTGGGGAAGTAAGCATTCTTGGGCACCCGTGGCGTCCATTTCTTCCCGAACGATTTGGGAGACTTTTTGCAAGACGCGCCACATCAGGGGGAGATAGGCGTAGATTCCGCTACCGATGCGACGGATATAGCCGGCGCGAACCAGGAGTTTATGGCTGGGGATTTCGGCTTCGGCTGGGTCTTCCCGGAGGGTGACGAGTAGCATTTGAGAGAGTCGCATCGTTAGGTTCCCTTTTTTGTGATGATCAATCTCTCAGTTTAGAGTATTGGCTGTCCGGGTGCCGATAAAAAATAATTTTAATTAGAAAATAATCGAATACAACAAGGCTTTTATTCGATATCATTATTGGCGTCTTAATGCTTTTGTTTTGTTGAATATGCAAGTCTTATTCCAACCAGCCTAGGAGAATCATTAAAATTACTATTTTTAACTAACCTATGGATTTTCAGCTATTTTTGTACTAAAATAGTTCTAGAATACTAAAGTAATAAGTGTATGAAATATTATGATAGTAGCTAGCGAGCAACTGAAAAGGCTGTTCCAAGCATTCCGCGAGCAGAATGATGCGGCTTTTTACAAAGCAGCCGAATCGCTTATCGCGGAAGAACTGGCTGCAAACCATCATGCTGTAGCAAAAGATTTGAAGAAAGCATTAGGACAAAATCGTAAATTGAAAAAAAGTTCTAATAATGGGTTAACCTTACTGCCTAAAGACCGTCGTAGTGGGAATGAATTAGTTACACTAGAAGAAAGTTCAGTCGATCAGACCAAAATTATATTGGGCAGGGAAACTCAAGCTAAAATAGATCGTGTTCTCAATGAACATCGTAAATGTAAAGAACTCGCTAAATATGGTTATTCTCCCAAAACCAAGCTACTTTTCTGGGGACCTCCTGGTTGTGGAAAGACTTTCACCGCAAAGTATTTAGCTTATGAACTGGGTCTGCCTGTAGGGATCTTACAACTTAGTACTGTTATATCTAGTTTTCTGGGAGACACAGCATCTCATCTTCATCGTGTATTCAATCTTGCCAACAACACACCGATAGTACTTTTACTCGATGAAATTGATGCCGTTGGTAAAAATCGTGATGATCCCAATGATGTAGGTGAACTCAAGAGGGTTGTCAATAGTCTTCTTCAGATAATGGACAACTTTCACTCAAATCAAAGCTTAGTGATTGCTGCCAGTAATCACCAGTATTTACTTGATCCAGCCTTATGGAGGCGATTCGATGATATTATTCAATTTCCTTTACCCGGTAAAGGTGAAAGAGAAGTTTATCTGAAAACGCTTTTGGGCGGAATCCATTTTGATGGCTCACCTGAATACATAGCCAAAAACATGAACTCACTTTCATACGCTGATATTCAGCGCATCACAGTAGAAGCGATTAAAACGATGATTTTAGAAGGTAGAGAAAGCCTCCAAACTAGAGACATTACCGATCAGCTTAGAGCTTATAAAAAAGCCACTAATGCGGCTAGAACTAAAGGAGAAGAAGTAACTCAATGAATAATGATTTTCCACTATTATCTTTAACTCAACCAGAAATTGCTAATCGTCGTAAAGATCCACCTCGTCGTCCTGAGCTACCACCAGAGATATTAGCTCGTCGCCAAGAAATTGCCAGTCGTCTTATTCCAAGAGTCAAAAATCTGTCTCGTCAACTTCAACAAATGTCTGACAAAGAAAGAAAGTCAACGCTGATTAAAGTTGAACATGACATACCCATTTCTCTTTCTGGGACAGGCTTAAAATCTGTTGCTGAGTCAATGGGAAAGCTTACATTGGCAGTTCTTCGTACAGATAATCTGGAGCAACTAGAAACTAAACTTGATGAGTTTGGTTCAGGCGCTCTAAAAAATGGTCATGCTCCTAATGAAACTTTAGCGTATTTGAAGAATATTCAGGAAGGAAATCCCAAAGATCGTCTTTGTCAGGTTTTTTTTGAGCAGTATGAAACTCTGATTCAACAGGAATGGATTATCTGTGAAATAGAGATGATGTCTTTGCAGCAGGGCAAAAATCAGCAAAGGCAAGAACTTGTAGAGATTCGCTCTTCTTTACAAAAAGTATTTGCTAATGGAATTTATGGAAACATTTTTGAGCATGAGGAGATCAAAGGAACTTGTCGTGCTGTTGTTCGTTGTACGGGAAAAATATTTCAACGTCTTGTTGAAGATCAAGAATGGCGAACTAAAATTTTTTGGTTTGATGCTCGTCCAGAGTTTGAAACTTTTCTTACGATTTATCAAAATTTTGATATTCAGAAGCTAGGCAAATTTATTAGTCCTCCAGAGGAAGCCCCCATTGTCTGCATTGTTGATTCAGGTGTTACGGTAGGGAATCCATTTCTACAGCCGGTAGTACGTGAGAATCTTTTGCATTCATTCCTAAGATCTGCACCTGATAATCCCTATGATGAACATGGTCATGGTTCGGGTGTTGCTTCTTTAGCATCCTACTATGCCCTTAATGGATATCGAGATGCTGAGAATGAAGGAAAAGTATGGATTGCGAGTGCGAGAGTTCTAGATGAAAATAATCAGTTATAAGATGAGGAGCCTCGACTTTTTTCTCGGGTACTCGCTGAAGTTGTAGAGACATTTGTTCCACTGGGAGTTCGGATATTTAATCTATCAGTAGGCATTATTAATCGCAAGTGGAATGCTGAAGCTAAACGCACGGTTCCACGTCGTTCCTGGATTGCTCGTACTATTGATAGGCTTTCCCGGGAAAAGGATATTGTTTTTATTATTAGTGCCGGAAATATCTCTCCTCAGAATGTCCGTGACTATATTAATAATGGAAAGCTTTATCCCCAATACTTTATTGATGAAGAAGCCCGAATTATTGATCCCAGTCAGGCTGCACTGGCACTAACAGTTGGTTCCATTGTTCCTGATACATTAATTACGGGTAGAGTCGGAGCAGAAATGGCTATTGCTGTACAAACACAACCTTCCCCTTTCACTCGTTGTGGACCAGGAATTTCTAGAGAGATTAAACCTGAACTGGTTGAATTTGGCGGAAACTATCTTGTTGATGAAAGTGGTGCAGTTCGGACAAATCTAGGAACTAATGTAGTGATGGCAAATCATCAGATTACTCCAGCAATTGCTCATAATTCTGGGACAAGCTTTGCTGCTCCCCGTGTCGCGCACAAGATAACAAGAATACTGGGTGATCTTCAATCCTTTGATTTACCCCATATTTCTGCACCACTTCTTAAAGCTTTTACTATAAATTCTGCATCTTATCCCACCGCTTATGGTAATTTTGATCAATTTCGATCAGATATGCATAAGGTAGACTCTAAATATTGGTTAAATATTGTTGGTTATGGTCAACCGGATTATTTTCGAGCAACTGAATGTGATCCTTACACAGCTATTCTGTTTTTTCAAGGCGATATAAATCCCAATACGGTTGCTTACTTTGATATACCAGTTCCTGTATGTTTATCTGATACAGGACGAGGAATTAAACGTTTAACTGTAACCGTGGTTCATGCTCCTCAAGTTCAGCGTTGGGGACTAGAAAGATACTTAGGTACGACATTAAAGTGGCGCGTATTTCGAGGAAACGTTGACCGTGAAGAGATTATTTCGGCTATGTCTGTAGAAGATGATCAGAATGGTGATACGATTGATCTACCTACAGAGTTAAAATTTGATCCAGGAGTAAATCTTCGCTCTAGAGGAACAGTACAACACGCTGTTCACGAGTGGAAGATTCATAAACAAGAATATAGTGATAATTTCTATACACTGGCTGTCGCCGCCTATGAGAAGTGGGGGCGTCAAAATCCGGACCCTGTTCCCTACGCAGTGGTTGTGCGCCTAGAAGACACTACCCAACAAGCTCCAGTCTACACCGAAGTTCAAAATTTACTTGAGATTCAAAGTCAAATCAGAATCTAGTTCAAGGGAGGGCGCACGTCGGTGCGCCCCTACCCAAATTGAATACAATGTCACTCTTGAGCGGTAGAAGTTACCGCATCCGCATCGAAAACCACCTCAAACTGTGTATCAGGCATCCATTTTGCCAGAAAGCGCTGATGATTTTCAGCTTCCGTGCGGCTGTAGAACCGAGCAACCGTATAATGTTGAGCATTGGGCAAAAGCCTCACCAGTGTCCAAGGATAATGCTGTTGATGCCAAAAGCTGTGGTTAGACTTTGGGGAGGGTTCGGTTGTGCGCCCACATCCCCGATGCTCCAAAATAGAATGAATTATCGCTAAAAGTCGTTCTCGCTGTAGTGTCCCATCATTGGGTAACAGACTCCACTCGTTGATTGGCGCGGGTAGCCAACTTAACCGATAAGTCACTGAATCTTTGCTAATGTGCCAAGACAGGCGGCGTGGTTGTTTACAGCAGTTGAACCCATCTGCACGAAAAGACGCAACAATCCTGTCGCCTTCAGCTTGCAGGCGAAGCCATTGAGAATGTTTCATTGGTATGATGATAGTGATTATTTGTTAGTCAAGGGCGATCATTTGGCAAAAATGTGATCGCCCGTTATTTCATGCAAGACTTAAAAGTAGCTAGCCTAACCCCGCCGTGAAATCAATTCCACGGCTCATAGCTCAAGTCCATTGAAATGGACTCAAAGCCCCCTCAAGCTAGCCACATCACCTGTTGCAGCATGAACTTTCAGCGTCTGGCGCTGTCTTGCTCCCTACACTTTGTAGAAAACCAAGTTTGCTATACGCTTCATAGAGTGAGGAAGGGGAAACGAAACAGGAAAACTACCTCCAGAAAGTTTCCCCATCCATGCTCATGTTGTTTAACTCTACAAGTTGTAGAGTCACCTAAGATGGTAAACGATAGAAATCAAAATATCAACCCTAATGTGCCAAGCTTAAAAGAAATTCGCCTACGCTTGGGTTTGACCCAAGAGGAATTCGGGAAAGCACTAGGAATGGCAGCGAATACAATCAGCCGCCACGAACGGGGGCAACACAAAATTAGGTTTTCTGTGAGTCAGGTTAAACGCCTGAAAGAACTCCTAGAACAGGTGGGAATGTCAATCGATGACTTACCCGACGATATCGATTGAGACAATATCAGTTCATCGGGTGTCTCAAGACTAGGCAGAAATAGGGATAGAGTAAGACTGAGAGACGGTATGCGATCGCGCTTTTTGGGATGGAGAATGCGATCGCGCCAATCCTTCCCAGATGACAAAACCACATAACTGTAGGGGCGTATAGCAATACGCCCATCAAATTATCGGCTAGAACCGCAACCTTGAAGGGCGCAGGTCCTTGCGCCCCTACCCAAATTGGATACAATGTCACTCTTGAGCAGTAGAAGTCACCGCATCCGCATCGAAAACCACCTCACACTGTGCATTAGGCATCCACTTTCCCAAAAAGCGCTGATGATTTTCGGCTTCCGTGCGGCTGTAGAAACGGGCAACCGTATAATGTTGAGCATGGGGCAAAAGCCTTACCAGTGTCCAAGGATAATGCTGTTGATGCCAAAAGCTATGGTTAGACTCTGGGGAGGGTTCGGCTGTGCGATCGCATCCCCGATGCTCCAAGATAGAACGAATCATCGCTAAAAGTCGCTCTCGCTGTGGCGTTCCATCGTTGGGTAACAGACTCCACTCATTGATTGGCGCAGGTAGCCAAGTCAACTTGTAAGCCACTGAATCTTTGCTAATCTGCCAAGACAGGCGGCGTGGCTGTTTACGACAATTGAACCCATCTGCACGAAAAGACGCAACAATCCTGTCGCCTTCAGCTTGGAGGCGAAGCCATTGAATATGTTTCATTGTTATGATGATTGTGATTGTTTTTTGAGAAAGGGCGATTGGGCATAAACTATATGCGATCGCCCCTTATTTATGGAAAATACGCATCCGGTGTTACAGCCTTGAATTGGAACTCATCGTCTTTTCCATCACCTCCTAATCGGGCGTCGTGTGAGAAACTACCGATAGATAGGGAAACAGGAAGTGTAGGGACTTCCCTTATGCGTTTCCCCATCAGTTTTTGGTTTTAACTGTGCGTTTCGCATAGTCACTTGATAAGATGGTAGAACATCCAAACTCAAATAGCAACCCTAAATTGACAACTCTCAAAGAACTTCGTGAATACTTAGGGTTAACA
Organism: Coleofasciculus sp. D1-CHI-01; assembly: GCF_040218875.1. Taxonomy (NCBI): domain Bacteria; kingdom Bacillati; phylum Cyanobacteriota; class Cyanophyceae; order Coleofasciculales; family Coleofasciculaceae; genus Coleofasciculus; species Coleofasciculus sp. D1-CHI-01. The sequence goes on along the minus strand of NZ_JAVJQP010000084.1, from coordinate 20,643 downwards.
CAAGAGGAACTAGGACAAGCACTAGGGATAACGGCTAGCACTATCAGTCGCTATGAACGGGGTCAACATCAGCGCATTAAGTTCACGTTTTCCCAAATAAAGCGGCTACAAGCTTTATTGGAGAAGGGGGGACTCTCAATCAACGACTTACCCGACGATATCGATTGAGACGGTATCAGTTCATCGGGTGTCTCAAGACTAGGCAGAAACAGGGATAGAGCAAGACTGAGAGGGTGTGCGATCAGCTTGAGGAGTGCCCTTGGCGCGATCGCGTGTTTTGGAGTGGAGAATGCGATCGCATCTCTAATCAGATTCATTTGTGAGCCACTTCGTTAAGTGCTTCATGAATCACTTCATCACTCACGCCGCGACGCTTGAGACTAGCAATCAAAGCAGAAACCGTATCTCCCTCTAATCGCTCCAGATCAGCTCGTAACCCCTGACCTATATAAGCGCGGATTAAGGGTTGATAACCTGAAAACCCCAGTAATGGAGCCACCTGCTTGAGATCCTCGATCACATCTTCAGGAATGCGAATGGTGATACTGGTCATCGGACGGTTTTTATCCAATCGTTTTTTCAAAGCTTCAGTTTTCATAGTAGTCACGCTCCTTTCTCGTTGCTTTACGAGCCGAAATAATCCGAATCATGTCATCATCTCGCTCAATATGAACCACATACAGGAGATTCCAGCGCTTATCCAAACCAATGACAGCATCTCGTGCTTCATTATTGCGACTCGCATCAACGACGACTAAAAAGGGATCGAAGAAGGCTTCTGTAGCCTGTTGGAAGGTAACACCGTTATGCTGGGCAGGATTTTGCTGCGCCTTCTGTTCATTCCAAACAAAGGTAATGCCGTTGAGTACGAAATATACGTCCATGCCTCTAAGTGTAGGCAGAATGTATTTACATCGTCAATACACTGTCAACTGAGTTGATGAGAATGTCAATCGACGACTTACCCGACGATATTGATTGAGGCGGTATCAGTTCATCGGGTGTCTCAAGACTAGGCAGAAACAGGGATAGAGTTAGGCTGAGAGAGGGAGTGCGATCGCGTGTTTTGAGGCGATCGCGCCAATCCTTCCCACATGACAAAACAACATGACTGTAGGGGCGTATGGCATACGCCCTTAAACCTATCGTTTAGAACCGCAACCTTGAAGGGCGCAAGTCCTTGCGCCCCTACCCAAATTGAATACAATGTCACTCTTGAGCGGTAGAAGTCACCGCATCTACATCGAAAACCACCTCAAACTGTGCATCAGGCATCCATTTTGCCAGAAAGCGTTGGTGATTTTGGGCTTCTGTGCGACTGTAGAAGCGAGCAACGGTATAATGTTGAGCATTTGGCAAAAGCCTCACCAGTGTCCAAGGATAATTTTGTTGTTGCCAAAAGCTTTGGTTAGACTTGGGTGATGGTTCGGCTGTGCGCCCACATCTCCGATGCTCCAAAATAGAACGAATTATCGCTAAAAGTCGCTCTCGCTGTAGCGTCCCATCATTGGGTAACAAACTCCACTCATTGATTGGCGCGGGTAGCCAAGTTAACCGATAAGCCACCGAATCTTTGCTAATGTGCCAAGACAGGTGGCGTGGTTGTTTACGACAGTTGAACCCATCTGCACGAAAAGACGCAACAATCCTGTCGCCTTCAGCTTGCAGGCGAAGCCATTGAGAATGTTTCATTGCTATGATGATTGTGATTGTTTTTTGAGAAAGGGCGATCTGGCATAAACGTAAATATGCGATCGCCCGTTATTTGTGGAAAATACGCATCCGGTGCTAAAGCCTTGAATTAAAACTCGTCGTCTTTCCCATCACCTCCTAATCTGGCGTCGTGTGAGAAACTTACCCATAGAGAGACAGGGAAACAGGAAGTATAGGGACTTCCCTTATGCGTTTCCCTATCACTTGTGTTTGTTTATGATCATTAAAGTGACCGAGTGTCACTTGACTAATAGAATGGTAAACGATAAAAACTCAGAACGCAACCCAGAATTGCCAATTCTTAAGGAAGTAAGAGAGCGACTGGGAATGACCCAGGAACAAATAGCTGACTGCTTGGGAATATCGCGCAGAACAGTCATCCGCCATGAAGCAGGCGAACGAGTCATAAAACTGAACTTTGCTCAAATCCGACGATTGAAAGAACTTCTCGAACAGGCGGGAATGTCAATTGATGACTTACCCGATAATATTGACTGAGGCGATATTAGTTCATCGGATGTCTCAAGACTAGGCAGCAACAGCGATAGAGTAAGACTGAGAGACGGAGTGCGATCGCGTGTTTTGAGGCGATCGCGCCAATCCTTCCCACATTACAAAACAACATGACTGTAGGGGCGTATGGCATACGCCCTTAAACCTATCGTTTAGAACCGCAACCTTGAAGGGCGCAAGACGAGGCGCCCCTACCCAAATTGAATACAATGTCACTCTTGAGCGGTAGAAGTCACCGCATCTACATCGAAAACCACCTCAAACTGTGCATCAGGCATCCATTTTGCCAGAAAGCGCTGGTGATTCTGGGCTTCTGTGCGACTGTAGAACCGAGCAACCGTATAATGTTGAGCATTTGGCAAAAGCCTCACCAGTGTCCAAGGATAATTTTGTTGTTGCCAAAAGCTTTGGTTAGACTTGGGTGATGGTTCGGCTGTGCGCCCACATCTCCGATGCTCCAAAATAGAACGAATCATCGCTAAAAGTCGCTCTCGCTGTGGCGTTCCATCATTGGGTAACAAACTCCACTCATTGATTGGCGCGGGTAGCCAAGTTAACCGATAAGTCACTGAATCTTTGCGAATGTGCCAAGACAAGCGACGTGGTTGTTTACGACAGTTGAACCCATCAGAACGAAAAGACGCAACAATCCTGTCGCCTTCAGCTTGCAGGCGAAGCCATTGAGTGTGTTTCATTGTTATGATTTGAGTTAGTGTTTTTTAGTCAAGGGCGATTGGGCATAAACAATATGCGATCGCCCCTTATTTATGGAAAATACGCATCCGGTGTTAAAGCCTTGAATTAGAACTCGTCGTCTTTCCCATCACCTCCTAATCTGGCGTCGTGTGAGAAACTACCTATACAGAGACAGGGAAACAAGAAGTATCGGGACTTCTAATAGCGTTTCCCCCGTCAGTTTTTTGCTGTCAATGCACCACAGTGGTGCATTACTAGGTATGATAATAGACGATCAGAATCCAGATTTCAACCCCAATGTGCCAACTCTTAAACAAGTTCGTGAACGCTTAGGTATGACCCAAGAGGAGTTTGCAGATGCACTAGGATTATCGCGAAACACGATTAATCGGTACGAACGCGGTATACACCAGCGCATTGCTCTTTCTGTGGGTCAGATCAAACGACTTGTCGAACTCATGAAGCAAGCAGGATTATCAATAGAAGACTTACCCGACGATATCGAATGAGTTAGCATCCGCTAGAGGCTTGAACTATAACTCGTCGTCTTTCCCATCACCTCCTAATCGAGCGTCGTGTGAGAAACTACCCATAGACAGATAGGGAAACAGGAAGTATTGGGACTTCCCCAAACGTTTCCCCATCCTTTTTGTTGTCCAATTAGGACAAGTTGTCCTTTGCTGATTAAAATGGTAGACGATACAGATTGGAATAGCAACCCTCACTTGCCAACTCTTAGACAAGTTCGTGAACGCCTGAATATGACTCAGGAAGAATTTGCGCGTGAACTGGGGACAACAACCAGAACCATTGGACGTCACGAAAGAGGGGAACACAAGCTGAGGCTGACTTTAGGGCAAATCAAACGTTTGAAAGAACTTCTCGAACAAGCAGGAATGTCAATTGATGACTTACCCGACGATATTGATTGAGACGGTATCAGTTCATCGGGTGTCTCAAGACTAGGCAGCAACAGGGATAGAGCAAGACTGAGAGGGTGTGCGATCAGCTTGAGGAGTGCACTTGGCGCGATCGCGCTTTTTGGAGTGGAGAATGCGATCGCTCCAAAAAGCTTTCCCACGTTACCGTTGCTTTATAATCACAGGAGTCTAACCCTAACCAAGGTGCGCTAAAAATTCAATTGACTACTATTGGCTCCTATCAAGTAAAAGTCCAACTTCAATCTGCTGGTGAGCAATTGGCGGTGCTTTCTCCCGGGGGTTTAGTTCGATTTGTGCATTATCGTTTGACGGTGTTGTCTATAAAAAGTACCCAAGTTTATGAGAATTTTAGTAAAACGGATTCATTTATAAAGCTATGATAAATAGAAAGGAATAAAATACAGTATATTGCCTCCGCCAATTCTTTTCATCCGTAAAAACACTTAAAACTAAATCCATTCCTTACTCCTCTAGAAGGGCAGGTTTAGTCAAATTCTTGGACATTGACAAAGCGTTCTCAGTAAAACCCGCCCCTACAGCTTTGCTCCTTCAAAAACAAAAAAAAGGGTAAGAAGCATTATTTAGCTTCTTGCCCCTATCAGCTAGGACATCGGTCAATAAACCGGATTTCTGGGGGTAAAAGGTTGATATGGAGTTGTCATTCTCACGAGAAACCCGGTTTTTAGGAATACTTGACCGACGCTCTAGCCGACAAATATGGCAATATTTAGCAAGACTGCCGATAACGTGCGGCTGTGGCAGCGATAGAACCAATGATTAAGGCAAAACTTATTAGCATAGTGGGTTGGGAAGTAGAACCATCATCATAATTAGGATTATGCCCAGGAATATGAGGCATAGTGCTAATGGGTAATCTCCTATTTGCCTCATTTACTTGAGCGGAAGCGTCATGGGTAAGTGTATTTGTTGATGTGCTGGTGTTATCAAAGGAAATAGCTGAGGCTTGTACCGCGTTGGCTGAAACAAAGCCAGACATGAGGGTAATGCTGGTAGCGAGTAAGCTGGAACTTAGGAGACGTAAAGGTAGTTGTTTCATGTTCAATAGAGGGGGAATAGGTTTAGAAAACTTAGGGTACTCTGGCTTAAAAACGTAATAAGTAGTAATCCCTTATACTTTTCTACTTTACTGAATCCGTGATTGTCTTGTCTATAGAGATTGAAGGATTTTACAGAAGATTCAGCAAGGCTTATAGATTTGTAAATTCTAAGTAAATATGAATTTCAGTTTAATTTATTTTGAAAAAATGATAAATTTAAAAGTCAAGACAAGTAAATTTATGGTGTTCTTCCGGACTTAGTGTGCTAAATACGGAAGACCCAGAGCTATGCGCCGCAAGAGAGCTTGCATTCCGAGGACTATGGAAAGAACGTATACGGGAAGCCTCTTCAGCTAAAGTGATGTCAAGAGTCCAAGGAGCTTGGTTTTCAATCCCCGGCTCTGATGTCAAGTACATTTGTCAAGTACATTTTTTGTCGGTAGTCAAGAATCTGAAACCCCCTATCTATCACCCTTGCTAGAGACAAAAACGGCATAAAGCGAGATTTGTTACGGGTTACAACAAGGGTTGACTAATGAGGCAAGATATGCATAGTTGAAATAAAAGCCTTAATTCCCTAAGAATAGTATTTTATCAACCCTTTTTTGATTGATTAAAAGGGCAGGTTGTGTTGATGGGTTATCGGTTGCCGATAAACTGACCAGCAAAACTCGCCCCTACCGTCTAACGTTTGACGTTTAACTTCCCCGTAGCGGTACTCGTGAAATCGACCTATGTTGACCCAAGCCAAGTCCAAACGGAACTGGAAACCCATTATCAAGGAATTTGAAGCCGTTATTGGTAAAAAGGGTGTAGTTCGCCGCAAGGAGGAATTACTCACCTACGAATGTGATGGATTACCCAGTTATCGCCAACGCCCCGCCTTGGTGGTACTCCCCCGCACTACTGAACAAGTTGCGGCTGCTGTTAAGCTTTGCGATCGCTATAATATCCCTTGGGTGGCGCGAGGTGCAGGTACAGGCTTATCGGGTGGTGCTTTACCCGTAGAAGATTGCGTCTTAATTGTCACCGCCCTGATGAAGCGTATCCTGGATATTGACCACGACAATCAACGCATTGTGGTTCAACCTGGAGTCATTAACAACTGGGTGACTCAAGCCGTAAGTGGCGCAGGATTCTATTATGCCCCAGATCCCTCCAGTCAGATTATATGTTCCATTGGCGGTAATGTGGCTGAAAACTCTGGTGGGGTTCATTGTCTAAAATATGGCGTAACCACAAACCATGTTTTAGGCTTAAAATTGGTGGTTCCCGATGGGTCAATTGTCGATGTCGGTGGCACGGTTCCGGAAATGCCGGGATATGATTTAACGGGGTTATTTGTGGGTTCCGAAGGCACATTAGGAATTGCCACAGAAATTACGCTGCGAATTCTCAAAACCCCAGAATCTATCTGTGTAGTTCTGGCTGATTTTACCAGTATAGAAGCCGCCGGTGCCGCCGTTGCCGATATTATTGGCGCAGGGATTATTCCAGCCGGAATGGAAATGATGGATAATCTCAGCATCAACGCGGTAGAAGATGTGGTGGCGACAGGATGTTATCCCAGAGACGCGGGCGCGATTTTGTTAGTGGAATTGGATGGGTTAGAGGTAGAAGTCAGCACCAACAAAAAGCGGGTGACTCAACTCTGTCAACAGAATGGGGCGCGGACGATTACCACCGCCAGTGACCCAGAAACGCGGTTGAAACTATGGAAAGGACGCAAAGCCGCGTTTGCGGCGGCGGGACATCTGAGTCCGGATTATTTTGTCCAAGATGGGGTGATTCCTCGGACACAGTTAGCGCAGGTACTTAAAGACGTTGAAGCCTTAAGTGACAAGTATGGCTATCGGATTGCCAATGTTTTTCATGCTGGCGATGGCAATTTACATCCTCTGATTCTTTACGATGAATCAATTCCCGGTGCATTTGAGCAGGTGGAAGAATTAGGCGGGGAAATCCTGCGACTTTGTGTAAATGCAGGCGGGAGTATTTCGGGAGAACATGGGATTGGTGCGGATAAGAACTGTTTTATGCCCGATATGTTCAGTGAAGCGGATTTGGAGACTATGAAATGGATTAATCAGGTGTTTAATCCCAAAGGCTTGGCGAATCCCGGAAAAGTATTTCCCACCCCTCGCACCTGTGGGGAAGCCGCGAATGCTCAAAAGTCAGCCCAGTTTAAGGATGTGGAACGGTTTTAAGGTTTGTACTAAGTTTGTAGTAAGCGCTTTAGCGCTATAAACGCTCGCATCTTACGACAAACCTCTAAGAGGTACTTATGTGGGGCGCAAGCCTTCATCCGTATCAACTTAAGGTAGAAAATCAATGATAGTAAAAGAAGGGCGGGTTTAGTTACATTAAGGGTTATCTCCAAAATGTTATCAGTAAAACCCGCCCCTACACCTCCATAACTCCGCCCCTACTCCTTTGATATGAGCCAATCAGAATTCGCCGACAGTATCTTTCCGAGTTCCTATTCCCTAGTCCCAGTTAACTATTTTTTGAGAAAATGTTGGCAATTAAGCTTAGGTTTACTATGGATATTTGTACCCAGTTGGGGTAACACATCTTGCCAAACGTTAGACACAATCCCAACCCCCATTCCAGAAATAAACCTGACGGCTCAATCTGAAACCTCATCAAACTCAGCCGCCCAGGAATTGGAGTTAAATCCAGAGATTATTGAGAATAGTCCCGTATTACAACGCTGGTTGCAAGACGTACCCAATGTTTTAGAGGAAATTCGCCATGAACCAAGTTTTCGCACCCGCTTCCGGTTCGGCTATTCCCAGTTTCCCTCAACTGAACAAGCGGGGGGATTGAATATTGGTGTGGACGATATCTTTATCAATCATAGCGGTTTCACCGTCAGTGGGGATTATCACACCTCATTTAATCGCGATCGCGAAGCTTTTGGTGTAGACTTGCGGTATTATCTGCGTCCTTTAGGAAATTATGTGAATGTGGCTCCCCTGGTGGGTTATCGCTATCTGGAATCAAACGATCATACCACAGATGGCGTAAATCTCGGTGTAAAATTGCAGTTCGTTTTATCTCGCACCGGTGCGGCTGATATTTCCTTAACCCAAAGTTTTGTCTCCCCAGGGAGTGATGATGAAGTCGGTTTAACCACCTTGTCAGTTGGTTATGCTATCACGCCAGACTTGCGCTTATCCACCGATATTCAGAAGCAAAACTCGACAGAAGAAAAAGATAGCCGAGTCGGGATTATACTGGAGTGGATGCCTTAATTTTGCCGCGTTAATATAACCAAGATGCTCAGTGAAAAACGTCGCAGTGGGAAAACCCCAAAATCAAAGAAGCGAAAATTTTCTAGCTTCAATAAAAGCGAGGCATTTCAGTTACTAGGACTCACCGATTTGCTCCCTTGGACTCTACAAACAGAACCTGTTCAACTCAGTGCCTTTTTTCAAGAACATCTTACCCGACTCAACCGCAACTTTGACCTAGAAAGCTATGAAGAGTCTAAAAAGCTTTTAATTGATGCCATCTGCGATGAAGCCATTAACCCCTGTGAGCGTCTCTACGCGGGGAGGGAATAGGCAATAGTCAATTGGCAATAGTGAAGAAAAACGCTTACCTTACAAGGGATTGATCCTTCGACTTCGCGGCAATTGAGCCTGTCGAAATTCAGGGTCAAGCGATTTGAATTTTTCTTTTATGTCCTAACCTTAGTGCGTAGTTAAGCAAGATCCCCGACTTCTCCAAGAAGTCGGGGATCTGTCTATGTACGTCACTTACTTGAAAAGCGCTGTATATATCAAAGATTCGTTTCATCTGTATAACTTTAAGCTGGCTATCTCTCCATCAACCAATTTTCCAAATCTTCCAGACTGTCGAACTCTAAGAAATCTTCTCCTAAACTTTCCAAATCTTCAATAGATAAATTTTCAACTTGACTGCTTGTTTCCACAGGAATTTCTCCAAAACGCTTTTTGAGTAGTCGCAGGATTAATCGCGATTCTCCTTTTTGCTCACCTTTTTGTTCTGCATAAATTATCCGTCCTTTCTCGTCTTGTAACATCATCCCCCGCCTATCTACTATATCCAATTCTTCCACTGTCATATTGGCTTGTTGAGCCAGATTTAAGGCGAATTTTATTTCCGATACTTCTCCTAAACTCTCAGGGATATCCTCCAACATCGCCGCTTCTCGCAGAAAATAAATCCACTTATCTGTCAAACTCGTTAACTCTGAGAGAGTTTTATTAAACTTAGGTAATTCAACAAAGATTAACTGTAATTCCTGATTGAGAATCTCAAACTTTTTCTCTTTCTCCTGAAACACAAATTTATTGATGACATCCTCTGTTTGTTGAAAGAGGATAAAATCGGTAATAGTAACTGCCATGGCTGGATTAAGCCGGGGGTAATCTTCTCCTTTGACTAGCTGGTTGGCATAAGCTTTTGCCAAGTTATAAGCCACCCTTTTGTTGAAAGCAGCCATGGATGCGATTTGCATTTCTATGACCACAATAGAGCCATCAGCTAAAACGGCTTTAACATCTAAATAGGTGTCTTTTAAGCTGAGTATCTGACCGGGATTGTAGGGGTTGAGGATGGTTAAGTCTTTAATGACTGGATTTCCATCATAAACAATAGCATTCAAAAAACTGATTAATATCTCTTTGCTTTGTTCTGAACCAAATATTTTCTTAAAAGCATAGTCTACTTTTGGGCTAATAAATCTCATACTTGACTCCTTTGTTTATCCCTATATTATTTAATATATTTTATGCGATCCCTGACCTACTTCCATACCTGTTCTGATTACTCAACCGACTCAAGCAACGCTTCTACCGTAGTATCCGATACCTGATCAATCTCTATAATCCGTGAGGCGTCTTGGTACAGATGCCCAATTGAACGACGGTAGGCTGGGTCATAGTGGTGACTCAGCAATTCTCCGACTAATGTATGCCATTGTTCGGTGTCAATTAAATGATACCAATGCTGAATTTTTTTCCCACCAAAGCGCGATTTCAAGAACCCTAGCTTGCGTTTCAATACGTCAGGATGGGTGATGAAGTGGGGATACTCTTGCAGCAACCGTTCGATTCTAACCGCTTGGGGGAGTTGAATTTCAATACAGTTCGCCTGCTTCATCTGTTGCCAAAGAGAGGGGGGCAAATAACGCTGTCCAATTTTATTGCTTTCGGCTTCTACCCAAATCGGCTGACTGGGGTCAAAGCGTTGTAACGCCAACAGGAGTAAGGATTCAAACTGTTTTTGTGAGGGTTGAGGGGTTGGTTCATCTTGCCACTGTTGACCCAGTAGGGAACCGCGATGATTTGCCAAACCTTCTAAATCAAGGACTTGGACGCCGCGTTGCGCTAACTGGTGTAAAATATAGGTTTTCCCGCTACCCGTGAAACCGGATAACACCTGAAATGTAAACTGGGGCGGTAACCTTTCGAGTTGCTGGCACACATAAGCACGATAGGTTTTATAGCCACCTTCTAGAACAGTCACTCGCCAGCCAATTTGATTTAAGACGCCAGCCAGACTATGAGAACGTTGACCGCCACGCCAGCAGTACACCAGAGGATGGTAGTCTTTGTCTTTAGCGGCAAAGTGAGACTCAAGATGTTGAGCAATGTTACCAGCAACCAGGGCGGCACCGAGTTTCCGGGCTTGGAAAGGGGAGACTTGTTTGTAAAGCGTTCCCACTTTCGCCCGTTGTTCATCATCGAGGACGGGTAGGTTGATTGCTTGGGGTAGATGATCCTCAGCAAACTCACTGGGACTGCGAACATCAATAATTTCAGTATAGGTTTCTAGCCAAGGTGCTTGAGTGTATGTGAGCGATCGCGCCATGCTGATTTGTCTAAAGTGGTGGATAAAGTCCCGATTGCCAACCTTTTCTAGTGTATCGGAAGCCGCAGGCGGGAGATTGACCACAAGCGACTGGGAGCAACTCTCCAGCATTCGCTATCTTGAATGAAAGGATCATTAAGGGTGAGGATGGGGCGTGTCTTACTTAATTTACGATCCCGATACTCCTAATCAAAAAGTTTATACTTTGGAGTCGGGGATTAATACCATCGGGCGTGAAGACGATAACACAATTGTCGTACTTCATGGGTATCTCTCTCGTCACCATGCCCAAATCGTTATTTGCTCAGACTCAGAGAGTGCCACACTGACGGATCTGGAAAGTCTCAATGGCACGTTTGTTAACGAGTGTAAAATTGAGGAATGTCAAATCAAGCATGGGGATTTAATTCGCTTTGGTAGTGTGTTTTTCAAATTTGTGAAAACCTTTCCCACTCCTCAACAAAAACCGATCAATGACGATACCTCGAATCTTTCGATTCTCCGGCAGGTTGCGCCTGAGAAAACGCGGATCACGATGCGAGAATTACTGCAACCTGATCAAGCAGAACATTCAGTTCTCAAACTCCGCGACCAAGATGCTCATCAGCGATCGGTTAATAAATTGCAAATTTTGCTAGAGGTGAGCAAACAGCTTTCCTCTCCTGAAGAATCTGACCGACTGATGCAAAAAATTTTGGATCTGTTGTTTGAGATCATGCAGGTGGATCGGGCAGCAATTTTGATGGTTGATGAACAGACCGGAAAATTGGAACAGAAAGCGGTAAAACTGCAATCTGATTATCAAGATAATACTCAGTTTTACAGCAAACGGATTGCTAATTTTGTTCGCAAGCAAGGCAATGGCATCTTAACGGATGATGCCCGAATTGATACATTGTTTAACGATTCCGTCTCGATTCTCAAACAAGGGATTCACGCCGCGATGTGTGTTCCGCTCAAACCGAGAGATACGGTTATCGGTGTTTTGTATGTGGATAATTTATCGATGACGAATCTCTATTCTGAGGAAGACTTGGAGTTCTTAACCTGTCTGGCAAACCAAGCCGCGATCGCGATCGAAAATTCTCGCCTTTATACCCAGATGGAGGCGGAGGCGGTGATGCGAGATAAACTGGAACGGTTCTTTCCGCGAACGGTGAGTCGTAAGCTGCGGGAGGAAGGCAATTTAGAAATTGTTGATACAGAAGTAACAGCGCTGTTTGCGGATATTAGTAACTTTACTAAAATGTCCTCCCAAATGGAACCTCGGCAAATTATTGAAATGCTGAATGAGTATTTCCAGGTGATGGTTGAGGAGATTGTTTTCCCCTATGAAGGAACATTAGAAAAATATATTGGTGATGCATTGCTAGCGGTTTGGGGCGCTCCCTATCGCAAACCCAATGATGTCGATTTAGCTGTAAAAGCCGCGATTGATATGCAATGGGCAGTTCGCCGTTTAAATCAAGTATGGATTCAACGCAAAAGACGACCGATTCAAATTCACATTGGCTTAAATACGGGGAACGTGGCGGCGGGAAATATCGGTTCGGCAAAACTGATTCAATATGCCACGATTGGTGATACCACGAATGTGACCAGTCGGATTTGTAATTTAGCCAAACCCAATGAAATTTTAATCGCTCAAAGTACGTTAGATAAACTCAATGACCGAACGATTCCTGTGGAAAAAATGCCGCCGATGCGGGTTAAGGGAAAATCTAAACCGTTAGATTTATATCGAGTTCTTTGGTATAAAACGAACAAATAAAATGGGATATAAAACTGGTAAAAATCAAGGTTTTCTGAATAATTATTGTGGTGGAGTGAAGCAGGAAAGAGGCAAAAGAGAATCGCCGTAGTGTGAGCGTCTCGCTCGCTATTGGGTAGGGCTTTTTATCTATCGAGTTTAAACTGATTGAATATTTAAAAAAATTCCTTTAAGATCTAAAATTGATTGGGACTGTATTCCAGAATCAATGGAGGTTATACATTGAAGCGTCTTGGCAAAATCCTTAAATTAACCGGGGTTGTTCTCGCTTTTATCGTAAGCAGTTTTGGACTAATGATAATTTTAGGCTTGATATTACCTGCTGTTTTGGAATACAAGCGTAATCTGGCAATTAATTATAATCGAAAAGCCAAAAAGCTTTATCAAACCAGACAGTATGAGCAGGCAATTGAAATTTATAACCAAGCGATTCAAGTTTATCCAAACTTAGCCTCATCTTACTACAATCGTGGCAATTGCTTTTTTGCTATAAATGATTATCAACAAGTCTTGCAAAATTATAATCATGCCATAAAACTTAATTCCAACTATCCGCAAGCCTATAATAGTCGAGGTAATACTTACTACTTATTAGCAGATTATGTTCAGGCGATCGCGGATTATACGCAAGCGATTAAATGTAATCCTAACTATGAGCAGGCTTACTATAATCGCGGCAATGCTTACTATAATTTAAGCGAGTATAGAAAGGCGTTGGCAGATTTTAGTCAGGCAATTCAACTCAATCCTAATTATACCGAAAGTTATAATAACCTTGGTAATACTTATATTGCATTGAATCAATATCAACAAGCGATTGAAAGCTATGATAAAGCAATCAATATTAATCCTAGCTATGCTCAAGCTTATAATAACCGAGGCAATGGATACTACTATTTAAATAATTTTGTTAAAGCCATTGGCAATTATGCTAAAGCCATTGCTGTGGATAGTCAAAATTATGAAGCCTATAATAATCGAGGGAATGCCTATTACGCGCTACAAAAGTATAAAGAGGCACTCAAGAATTATAACCAAGCATTGACCCTTTGCCCGAATCATATTGAAACGTATTACAATCGCGGATTAGCCCAGACTAAATTGAGACAAAAACAAGAAGCGATCGCGGACTTGCAGAAAGCGGTTCAATTGGCGCAGCAGCAGGAAAATCAGCTATTGCTGGAGGTGATTAAAGACGCAATTGAGAAACTGCAAATTAATCAAGAGATTCCCAATGTTTTACCCAGTCAAAGCTAAGAATAGTTGAGTGTATAGACGCACCATGGCGCGTCTGTAGGGGCGGGTTTCACTACCATCATTACTTCCCTCACCTAGATGTGACTAAACCCGCCCATTGAGTGTTACCAAATAAACAGTGGGCGAATGAAATGATGTTGACGCAATCAGCGGTGATCAACACGATATAGGTAAGAAAAATTAAAGTTAACGACAGGGATCATTATTTGTCTTAATGTAGGTAGGGGCGACCCGCTGCATCAATGAACAATACTTGTCCACTCAATGGACTCGGGTCGCCCTATCTTCACCCCCTCGGTAACAGAGACTATTTATTGCCGTTTATTCAAAAAGAACATGTCACGTCAACCTCAGCCCTCAGCCACTCATCGCCAACCCAATCCAATAATTCCTCTAGAAATTGAATCCCTAGAGGAATTTGACCAGTACCTTAAAGACAAACAAAGTCTTGCCAATGTTGTTTTTCAAAGCTTGGATTTAACCGCGTATGCTGAAACCTTAAAAAAATATGACTTAACCAATACTGTCTTTTTAGGTTGTCATCTGACACCAGATACCTTAACCTATATCTTAAATACAGGCGGATTAGTTTTTCCGCCTCTAACATTTGTTCCCTACAATGCCTATCGTAACCGTCTTTATTCTCCCGATGAATTAATGGGAGAGTATCAAGTTGGCGTGACAGGAAGCTATCAGAATACCCTGGACGGTCGAGTCTATGACCATTATGTAAAAAATGGCAAAGATCACCCTGCCAGTATTTTGGAAACCCTCGCCCAACGGTTACATGATCATGCGATTACCGATGCTTTAGAAGAACTAATTGATGGGCGAAAGGTTGTAGCAATAATGGGCGGACATTCCCTAAAACGGAGTGATCCCAACTATATCAAAGTGGCGCAAATTTCTGGAGAATTGACCCGTCGCGGCTATTTAATGACCAGTGGTGGTGGACCCGGTGCCATGGAAGCCACCCATTTAGGTGCATGGTTTGCCTATCGTTCCCAGGTGGAATTAGAGGATGCGGTGGAGATTCTAGCGGCTGCACCGATTTATAAGCCCATGGAACAATGGTTAGATACCGCCTTTGCGGTGAAACAAAAATACCCACTTCAGGATAAAAATGGGAAATATCCAGAGAGTTTAGGGATTCCTACATGGTTGTATGGTCACGAACCGCCCACCATTTTCGCCACCCACATTGCCAAACTCTTTGCTAATAGTATCCGGGAAGAAGGGTTACTCGCGATCGCGAAATATGGGGTAATCTATTCTCCAGGGAGTGCCGGAACCATTCAAGAAATCTTCCAAGACGCTTGTCAGAACCATTACAACTCCTTTGGTGTGGTGAGTCCGATGATTTTCTTAGGCGAAGATTACTGGAAATGTAAAAAACCCGTGTTTCCGTTATTGGCGCAATTAGCGGCGGGGAGAGAATACAGTTCCCTGTTGGCAATTACTGATTCTGTTGATGAGGTGATTCAACAAATTGAACAATTTGCCGCCACACTATAACTAATTTTGTGTTAAAGACCTGTAGGGGCGACCCGCTGCATCAATGAACAACACTCGTCCACTCAATTCACTCGGGTCGCCCTATCTCCACCTCTCGGTAACAAAAAATCCTCGAAGATTAAGCCAATCTTTAATTTGATTGACAAAAGGACGGCAATTCGGTTGACTCATTCTCAGAGGAAACGAACGCCGTCCAGTCTTCGTTCAGGGTTCATCGTTATAGCGCTACGCGCTAGGCAATAGGCAACGTGAAACGTATTACCCGGTCAGATTGGTAGGGTGGGCAAGGCTTATAAACCTTGACATTTTAATATTATCGTTCCTTGTTCTTGCCCACCTCACAGTAATGTGAAACGTATTACCAGTACAGCAAGATACGAGTTGACGATATTAGATGAACAGGTGAAAGCGGCGGGGAAACGACAAATTGATTTAGCCACTCATCCTCTCTTCCATAAATGCAGATGATTAATAATGTGATTGATATGCAAGGGAACGTCATTGCCAAACTATTTAAACTTTTGATAGACCGTAGGGTGGGCATTGCCCACCATCCTGCAGTCAGTACCATTCAACTGAAGTGAAAACATCTCCAATCCCTTGAGACAATCCCCACCCTAACCCTCCCCTTGGCAAGGGGAGGGAACCAGGAGGGAACTAAATTTCCCCTTTCCGTTGTAAAAAAAAGAGAGGCTCAACATGCCAATTAACGGCACAATAATGCAATATTTCCACTGGTACATTGACCCCAATCTAATCCTGTGGAATGACGTTAAAACCAAAGCGCAAGAATTAGCCGATGCTGGATTCACCGCGTTGTGGCTACCTCCCGCCTACAAGGGAATGGGAGGCACTTATGATGTCGGCTACGCCGTGTATGATATGTATGATCTAGGGGAATTTGATCAACATGGCACTGTTCGCACTAAATACGGAACTCGCGAACAATATTTAGACGCGATAAACGCCTTACACGAATCAGGAATACAAGCCTACGCTGATACGGTTCTGAATCATCGCATGGGAGGTGAGGCGACAGAGATTGCCCGCGCTACTCCCTTTAATGAATATGATCGCCTGCATCCCAAAGGTTGGACAAGGGATATTAAAGCCTACACCCATTTTAAGTTTCCGGGGCGTCAGGGCAAGTATTCTAACTTTGAATGGCATTGGTGGCATTTTGATGCGGTGGATTACGACGATTACACCAAGAAACCGAATACGCTTTATCTCTTTGAGGGGAAAGCCTTTGATGATTATGTGGCGTTAGAAAAAGGGAACTTTGCCTATTTAATGGGATGTGATCTGGATTTTCAGAGTCAAGACGTGCGTGATGAAGTCACTCGTTGGGGCAAATGGTATCTTGACACCACAGGCGCTGATGGTTTCCGTCTGGATGCGATTAAACATATTTCATCCTGGTTTTTCCCCCAATGGCTGGATGAGATGCGGTATCATGCGGGTAAGGATTTGTTTGTGGTGGGTGAATATTGGTTAAACAATATTGACACCTTGCATTGGTATATCAATGCCGTTAATGGCAAAATGTCGGTCTTTGATGTACCACTCCACTACAATTTTTATTACGCTAGCCGATCCGGTGGACATTATGACATGGGGAGTATCCTCAACGGCACTTTGATGCAGCAACGTCCCACCCATGCAGTTACGTTTGTGGAAAACCATGATTCGCAACCGTTACAGTCATTAGAAGCCCCCGTAGAACCCTGGTTTAAGCCCTTAGCTTACGCGATAATTTTATTACGCCGCGAGGGTTATCCTTGTGTATTTTATGCCGATTATTACGGTGCAGAATACGAGGATTATGGCAAAGATGGCAATCGGTATAAGATTTTTCTTCCCTCTCACCGTTGGATTATTGACAAACTCCTCTATGCTCGCAAAGAGTATGCTTACGGGGATCAATATGATTACTTTGATCACTACAATACAATTGGTTGGACGCGCTTAGGGGATCATGCCCATCCGAAAGCCATGGCAGTGATTATGAGTGATAGTGTGCCGGGTTATAAGTGGATGGAAGTAGGCAAACCCAATGCCAAGTTCTATGATTTAACCGAACATCTGAAGGAACCTATTTACACCAATGAATGGGGGTGGGCAGAGTTTCGGTGTAATGGTGGTTCGGTTTCGGTTTGGGTTCAAGAATAAGCCTGATGTGGCTCATAAGGTTTATAGATGTTGGGTTTCGTACCTCAACCCAACCTACGGCGATCGCACACTGCAACAGGACACCCCTTTTAGGGGAGTAGGTTCAACGCTAGGATCAAGGATAATCATCATTGGAAGCGATCGCGATATATCCGCCTAAATGAGACGGTTCTAGAGATAACCCGTCACTTTGCCCAAGCCAATAAACCCATCGCCTCTATTTGTCACGGATTGCAGGTATTAGCCGCCGCTGGTGTGCTAGAAGGAAAAAGCTGTACCGCGTATCCAGCTTGTGGACCCGATGTAAAATCAGCAGGCGGATTATATACCAACATTCCGGTTAATGAAGCCATGGTTGATGACAATTTAGTCACCGCCCCCGCTTGGCCCGCACACCCGGCTTGGTTAGCCGAGTTTCTGAAATTGTTGGGGACAAAAATCGAACATCAACAGATGGCGGCGGTTTAACTGAGGAGAAATAACACTGAAAAGCGTGCAGGTTTGGATTGTCGAAACCCTATACCGTAGCCAGTAGGGTGGGCATTGCCCACCAGCCCAAATTTCAGTACCATTCAACATAGGATCACAGGCAAAGCATCCTCAAGGACATTCCCTTCTCAGACTGGGGAACGAGGCTAACGAGGCTAGGCTACGCCCCAAATAAAAGTAACCAAATCGGTAAGGTAAGTAAAAGTCCTATCGAACCAACCGCCAGTGCTGTCACAGTTAACTCGCGATCAAGTTCATAAACTTCCGCGATAACTAAAGTGGCAAAGGCTGGCGGCATTGCCATTTGCAGGACGATCGCGAATTGCGGCTTACCAACTATACCAAACTGTGATAAAGCCATACCTAACACCAAAGGAATCAGTAACATTTTAATGCCCAGACCCACCCCCGCTTGTTTAACTTTGCGCCAAGACGCCAACTGACTCAAGCGCATACCAATCAGAACCAGTGAAAGCGCGATCGCACTCCAGGCAAATTTTTCCATACCCTCCTCCAGCCATCCCGGTAACGGAACCTGACGCAACCCCAATCCGATGCCCATACTCCACAGCGCCGGATTAATCACCAGCGATCGCACTAACTGCCCATGACTCTTCTCACCCTGACCAAAACGTGCGGCTAACACTACCCCTAAACCATAAGCGCCCAGTAACGTTCCCAGCATGTCATAAAATAGCGCCCAACCAAAATAGTTTTTTCCCAACAAGGTTAGATTAACGGGAAACCCCAAATACCCTGTATTTCCTACCATCGACGCCAGCAAGAAACTCCCTTGAGTCGGTTTAGTCCACCCAGATGGAGTATCATTTGTCAAGCCTTTATTCGCGGCAAACTTCCCGCCACCCTTCATCCAAAACCAAGCCAATCCTGCGCCCGATAAAATCGCCACCCAAGCCGCGATCGGAGCAATCCAAATCTTTCCCGATAGATCCGCACCCCGCAGAAACGTAATAATACTGATAGGAACTCCAATCCAGAACAGAAATTGACCAATAAAGGTTGGTATCCACCGGGGCATTAACCGTCCCAACACCCATCCGAGTAGCACACCACCCCCTAGCTGGAGGTAAAGTTGAAACAAGGGTCGTAAACGCTCTGGATCTAAGCTGGGCATTAGAGATGATTAAACAGACAACGGTTTTGATGATAAGTCAGTCTCCAAGAACAGATCTGTAGGGTGGGCAAGAGGATAAAGAAAAGAAACGCTTATACTATCGTTAGTTACTCTTGCCCACCTCAGCGTAATTTGAAGTATGTTACCAGTGGGGCAGATTGCAGTTCAAATAGGTTCCCCGTTCAAGAATTAGCACCTTCAGGAGTGGAGTTTTGAATACCCCCGATTTTCCAGGAGAACCCGTCAACCTATCCGAATCAACAGAGGAGGATATTCCCGTAGCTGTCAGAGATACACCCGACACCCGACAGCGATCGCGGTTACAGCCGTTTCTAATTATCCTGGTAGTATTAGGAGGCGGCGCGATCGTTTTGGGGCTAATCCTCTCCTCGTCCACTTCACAATCCCCTCAAACGGTTACAGCTTCCCCACAACCCACGACAACAGATACCTCCACCCCAACGACTCCAGAGGAGAGTGAGAACGACGTTGATAATCTTCTAGGACACCTTCCCTACGAAGAAGCGCCCCTATCTGAACTCGAACCCATTACCTCAGATGGTCGCATTCAACTCCGGGAAGCAGCGGCAAAGAAATTTAAAGCGATGAGGGCAGCCGCTCAAGCCGATGGCATCGTATTAGTAGCAATATCGGGCTATCGTACATCCGAACAGCAGCAGCATCTCTTTTTTGACATCAAAGCCCAACGGGGACAAGTGGCGACACAACGGGCTGAAGTTAGTGCGCCTCCCGGTTACAGCGAACATCACACTGGTTATGCGGTCGATATTGGCGATGGTAGAACACCTGCCACAAATCTGAACACCAATTTTGAGAATACAGCGGCGTTTAAGTGGCTGGAAGAGAATGCCGCTTACTATAGCTTTGAGTTATCCTTTCCCAAAGGAAATCCCCAAGGTGTGAGTTATGAACCATGGCATTGGCGCTTTGTCGGAGATCCAGATAGTTTAGAAACCTTCTACAAAGCCCAAAATTTGGATCGTCCTGATTCTGAACCGTCTCCTTCTCCCTCAGAACCAGAGGATGACTCTAGTACAAGGGAATAGAGAACAGGGAATAGAGAACAGGGAAAGGTTGTTGTAGTGCGAGCGTCTCGCTCGCTATTTTGTCTCGCTCGCTATTTTGTATAGTTTTTTATCCCAAGAGGGAAGAGGAAGGAACGGAAAACAGTAAAGAATGTCCTAAGCGATCGCGTGTTTATTCATGGTATAGTTTTCATCTATGAAAATGTGCCTGCCTACAGCTCTCATCAACCGTAAGCCGTAGGGTGGTTTAAGCGGTATTCAATTGAGAGAACAAATCATTTAATTTCCTATCCGCTGTAACCCACCAAGTTTTTTAAGTGATCGCACCCAAGACTCGCATTGTGGCGATATGGGGTAGGATTGAGCTGATGATGGGGAAATTGGGTTCTCAGTGAGTCTAAACTCGGTTATCTGTTTCTGTTATAATTTTTCCAAATCGGGAGAGTCCATTATGCAAATCACAGCGATTAAACGCGGTCAAACGTTAGAATTT